>JAISLZ010000027.1 GCA_031277015.1 Eubacteriales Family XIII. Incertae Sedis bacterium
CGGCTGGCGTGGGAATGCGCCTGCGGCGCGATTTGTTCTTCAATATACTCAGCTTCTCGGGCAGGGAAATGGAGAAGTTTTCGCCGGCTTCGCTGATCACGCGCAGCACGAACGATATACAGCAGATCCAGCTGGCGCTCGTCATGTTCATGCGGCTCATGCTGTTCGCTCCGGTCATGGGTGCGGGCGGTATCATCATGGTGCTGAGAACACATACGGGTATGGGGTGGATCGTAGCGGTAGCAGTGGGCTTGCTTCTGGGCGTAGTGATCTCCCTCATGAATTTTACAATGCCCAAATTCAAGCTCATGCAGTCCCTCATAGACCGCGTGAACCTTGTCAGCCGCGAGATGCTGACCGGTCTGCCCGTCATTCGGGCCTTCTGCAAGGAGGAATACGAGATAAACAGGTTTGAAAAGGCAAATAAAGAACTGACCGACACGCAGCTCTTCACGAGCCGCGCGCTGAGTCTGATGTTTCCGATGCTGATGCTCGTCATGAACATCGTATCCGTCGTTATCATCTGGTTCGGCGGGATACGCGTGGACGAGGGCCACATCCTCGTCGGGGATATGATGGCGTTCATATCGTACACGATGATGATAGTGATGTCTTTCATGATGATAAGCATGATGGCGATCATTCTGCCCAGGGCAAACGTCGCCGCAGAGCGAGTGGAGGAGGTGCTTGCGGTCAGGTCTTCGATAACGGACAAGCCGGACAGCGAGCTGACGCACAGGGACGAATGGCAGGGGCGGATCGCGTTTGAGAATGTTTCGTTCAGGTTTCCGGATGCGGATGAGGACGTGTTGTCCGGCATAGATTTCACGTGCGAGCCGGGTCAGACTACGGCCATTATAGGCAGTACGGGCAGCGGCAAGTCCACGCTCGTGAACCTCGTGCCGCGCATTTTCGATGTTACGGGAGGGCGCGTCACGGTGGACGGCGTCGATGTGCGCGACATATCCATGCGAGAGCTGCGGGATATGATCGGGGTCGTGCCCCAGAAGGGTTTTCTGTTCAGCGGGGACATCGCTTCGAACATCAGGTACGGCAGGGCGGACGCGACGGACAACGCGGTGGAGAAGGCGGCGGGGATTGCGCAGGCCGCTGCTTTCATCGCGGAGAAGGAGGGCGGCTACGCGTCGGAGATAGCGGCCGGGGGCGACAACGTCTCGGGCGGCCAGAAGCAGCGGCTCGCAATCGCGCGCGCCGTGGCCATGGACCCGAGGGTATTCATCTTTGACGACAGCTTTTCGGCGCTCGACTACAGGACGGACGCGGAGCTTCGGCGCGCGCTCGCGCGGGAGCTGTCCGGGCGCACGGTCATCATCGTGGCCCAGCGCATAGCGACCATCCTGAACGCCGACAGGATAGTCGTGCTCGACGAGGGCAGAGTGGCCGGCATAGGCATTCACGAGTCCCTGCTCGAGAGTTGTGAGGTCTATCGCGAGATAGTCTCGTCCCAGATGAGTGAAGCGGAGCTCGCGTCATGAGTGCGCGGGATGGCGGTGTGAACGACGGACGCGCGGGAGCCGGGACAGCTCCTAACGCCCGCCGCCGCTCCGGGATATTCGGGGGGCCGCCGCCCTCTGGAGAGAAGGCCAAGGATTTCAAAGGGACGATGAGGATGCTGCTGCGCTATGTCGGCAGGTTCAGGGTGAGTATTGCCATCGTCTGTGCCTTCGCCATAGTGAGCACCGTGTTCAACGTCATCGGTCCCAAGGTGCTCGCGAGCGCCGTCACCGAACTGTACGACGGCATCGTATCCAAATACACCGCAAGTGGCGGTATAGACTTTGATAGGATATGGCATATCCTGTCCATCCTTATCATCCTTTATTTTATCAGCGCCATCTTCGGTGGGGCCATGGGCTGGATCATGTCCGGCGTCACGCAGAAGGTCGGCTTCGATATGCGTGCGCGTATCAGCGCCAAGATACACCGCATACCGATGAAATACTTCGAGTCGCACAGTACCGGTGACGTCCTATCGCGCATCACGAACGATGTGGACACCCTGACCCAGGGCCTGAATCAGAGTGTCACGCAGCTGATTACGAGCATCGCTACGATCGTCGGCGTCCTCGTGATGATGCTGTCCATCAGCCCGCTCATGACCCTTATCGCCGTCGTGATGCTACCCATATCATTCGGGCTTATCGGCCTTATCATGAAGTTCAGCCAGAGATATTTTAACAGCCAGCAGGACTATCTCGGCAGGGTGAACGGCCAGGTAGAGGAGACCATCAGCGGTCTGAATATCGTCAAGCTGTACAATCACGAGGATGCGGTTAAAGAGGAGTTCACAGTCACGAACGATGTCCTGTTCGTCTCCGCATGGAAAAGCCAGTTCTTTTCGGGGCTCATGATGCCCGCGATCAATTTCGTGGGCAACCTCGGCTATGTGGGCGTCGCGGTATTCGGTGGCATACTGGCTGCGGTCGGCTCCATCGCGGTCGGCGACATACAGGCATTTATTCAGTACGTGCGTAATTTTCAGCAGCCTATGCAGATGCTTGCCCAGATCACGAACATGCTTCAAAGTACGGCAGCGTCCGCCGAGCGAGTGTTTGAGTTTCTCGATGAACCCGAGGAGACTCCGGACAGGGAGGACGCCCCGGATATAGAGGCCGCTGATGGCCGCGTCGTATTCGATCACGTGCGTTTCGGATATGCCCCAGGCAAGATCATCATCAGGGATTTTGCGCAATGCGTGGAACCCGGCATGACGGTCGCCATAGTAGGTCCGACGGGAGCGGGCAAAACGACGATGGTCAAGCTGCTCATGAGATTCTACGAAGTGAACGAGGGCGCGATCACCGTGGGCGGACTCGATATCAGGGACATCACCAGGTGTAGCCTCAGACGCAATTTCGGCATGGTTTTGCAGGATACGTGGCTCTTTGGCGGCACGATAATGGAGAACATACGTTACGGCAGGCAGGACGCTACGGACGAGGAAGTCTATGCCGCCGCACGTGCCGCGCACATTGACCATTTCATCAGGACCCTGCCCGGCGGCTATGGTATGGTTCTGACGGAGGACGCCGAGAACATCTCGCAGGGCCAGCGACAGTTGCTCACTATAGCGCGCGCCATTCTCGCGGACAGCCCTATACTTATACTCGACGAGGCGACCTCGAGCGTGGATACGAGGACGGAAAGGCTCATACAGAAAGCCATGAACAACCTCAAGAAAGGCCGTACGAATTTCGTCATCGCTCACAGACTGTCAACCATCAGGGACGCTGACGTCATACTCGTCATGAAGGACGGCGACGTCGTTGAGCAGGGGACCCACGAGGAGCTCATGTCTGTCGGCGGATTCTATTCCGACCTCTACAATAGCCAGTTTGACCCCGTGGAATAGGTTGTGCCCCGGGTGGAGCGCGCCTCGTTAGAGGAAAAAAATATGTTTTCAGAAGAAATTGTATAAACCGCGTTGAAAGAGGTATAATATATCCATCGTCGAATGTATGACGCAGACAATTGTGTCCTTTAGTTGGCGCGATGGGGTACGATGC
>JAISLZ010000037.1 GCA_031277015.1 Eubacteriales Family XIII. Incertae Sedis bacterium
GCTCCTTCACCATAGCGAAAGGATATACTCTGCAACGTCACACATCAAGACATGTATATATATTACCACCTTTCACGCGCATTATTCAAGAATCCTGAAAATATGACCTTATTCTACCTTGACCCGAGCCGCGACAGAAAATCCAAAACAGGAGGACGGCATCCGTCCCCCTGTAAACAATCAAAGTTTCTCTATTCCGCCGCTACCTCGCAGGGCTGAGCGACAGCGCGAGGCGCAGGGTTTGCTTGGTCGTGTTGGCGATGTCCCACTTGGCGCCCTTGGGCACTACGAGCGTGTCCTCGGCCCGCTTCATGGGCAGGACCTCACCGTCCACCGTCGCCTCTGCCTGGGCCTGGAACATGTAGGCTATGACGTCGGCCTTAGGCGTGTCGAGCGAGAGCTTCGCACCGGGCAGCACGTCCACGATGTGGAACTCCTGCGTCGGCGAGCCGCTGATCGCGGGCGATGCCAGCGTGAAAAACGTCACGCCGTCGTTGCCCGGCTCTGTAGTGCCTTCGACATCGTTGATGTTCTTGATGTACGGCTGCGACGCCTTGTAGCCCTGCGGGCAGAGCGTGACCAGGAACTTGAGCGTCGCCGTCCCAAACGGGTACATCTCGTGGTCCATGCTACCCGGCGTCCACATGATGTCGCCCGTCTCAAAGGTGTAGCGCTTCCCGTCGATCATGGAGTAGCCGTACCCGCCGAGAATGTAGAACACGTGATCCGCGTTGGGATGGTTCGCGTTCAGGGCCGCGCCGCCCCAGACGATCTCGCACGTCGAGAAATACAGATAGGTCCAGTCCTTGCCCGCCGGGTCATAGCCCATCGATGCGGGGTTCGCGAAGGGGGCCGAATGCGCGAGTACGTGCGCCGCCGGCTGTATCGCCTGGATGTCGTAATAATTTTTCACATAAGCTTTTGCCATTTTGTTTTCCTCCCTATTTATGGATCTACATGTTTTCAAACTTTAAAATAAACGTGCTCTCGGTTTATTTTTTATAAAATGGGCCTACCACTTGTATCTTTTTATAGAACAAACCCAATGCCTGTTTTATTATATACGTGAATTACGGCCGGGTGTAATCGCTCTCCTCCTCGAGCAGCTTCGTGAGGACGGAGAAGTCGAGGTCGCCATAGCCCTTGCTATCGGCCAGCTCCAGGCGGGACTTCGTGATCGCCGTGCTCTCGAGCTTGACGCCGTACTGGCTGCCGACGGCCTCCGCGAGCTTCAGATCCTTGATCATGAGCCTGACGCTGAAGGCAGGAGCGTAGTTGGCCGTACCAATGGGGACTTTCTTGTAGCCCGTGAGTGGTGAGCCGACCGCGCTGCCCGCGATGATCTCCACTACCTGCTGCACGTCGAGGCCGGCCTTCTCGGCCAGCACGACCGCCTCGGCTTCCATCTGCATCGTCGTAGCTATCATGAGGTTCAGCGAGAGCTTCATGACACGCGCCTCATCGCCTCCGCCGAGGTAGAATTGGTTGCCACCGAGCACCTCAAAGAGCGGTAGCGTCTTGTCATACGCGGCCTTGTCGCCTGAAGTGAGGATGCCGAGCGTACCGGCCTGCGCCAGCACTGTGCTGCCCGTGACGGGTGCGCGCAGGAACTTCGCGCCGGCAGCTTCCACAGCGTCGTTCACCTTCGCGGACTCCTCTACGGAGACTGTGCTCATGTCGACGAATACCTTGCCCGGCGCAAGACCGGCAACGATGCCGTCCGCGCCCAGTGCCACGGCGTGCAGGCTCGGGCCGTCCGCGACCATCGTGAAGATGAAGTCATTCTTCTCGGCCACCGCCTTAGGGGTATCACCCCACCCGGCGCCGTCCGCTAAGACAGCGTCCGCCTTTGCCTTCGTCCTGTTCCAGACCGTTACCGCATGCCCCGCTTTGAGCAGGTTACTGCTCATAGGCGTGCCCATGTTCCCAAGGCCTATCCAACCGATGTTTGCCATAATCATACCATCCTTTCCGCTGTTTTCCGAATCCGCGGCGCGACTTGCGCCACCCACCCGGACCTCTCCATATTGCCCGCCCTTTACGGGCAAATCCCAAAAAAACCTCCTACAACTATTTCTAGAGAAATTGGCATCCCGGAAGCCCGCAGGACGTGATTTCATCCGACGGGAATTTCGTGATCCTCTCGCAACCGTCCTTCGTGACGACGACTTCCTCCTCTATGCGCGCGCTACCGGAACCGTCAGCGGCAGGGCACCATGTCTCGAGTGCGAATACCATGCCTTCCTTGAGCTCAAACGGGCTCTCCAGCGAGAACAGACGTGAAATGATGGGCTTCTCCCAGAGGCCTAGCCCTATGCCATGCGCAAACTGCAGGAGGAAAGCCTCCTCCTCGTTCTTGAACCCGAGGTCGGTCGCTGAGGGCCATTTCGCGGCGACATCCGCCGTCGTGTTCCCGGCCTTGATCTGCGCCTCGGACTCGCGTATCCACTTCAGCGCTTTGTCATAGGCGTCGCGCTGCGCGGAGTTCGGTACGCCGCAGGAGAACGTGCGGTAATAGCATGTCTTGTACCCGTTGTACGTGTTGCCTATGTCGAAGTAGATGAGCTCGCCGGGGCGTATCATCCTGTTCGTAAACGTATGGCTGTGCGGATTGCCGCGCTCGCCGGAGATGCTGTTCACGAACTCGACGAGCTCGGCTCCCCAGCTGTAGAGCTTGTAGTTCGCTATTGCGACGAGCTCGTTCTCCAGTATGCCCGGACGGAGAGCCTTCGCCAGGTCGTAATAGGCGGCGTCCACCATGGCGGCCGACTGCTTGAGCAGCTGTATCTCGTCGTCCGTCTTGATGATGCGTGCGTCCAGCATGGCCTGCTGACCATCTACGATCTCGATATTCTCAGCCTCGAGCGCGCGGATGAGGGGGACGTCAACGATGTCCATGCCGACTTTGTCCGTGGCGCCGTATTCCTTCAGATACCGCGATATCTGATCGGCGACCTTCTGCACCATGCCCGCGTCCTCCGGGATGGAGCCGCGCATGGAACCTACAGCCGGCATTATGTGGTCCACATCGAGCCAGTCGACACGTTTGCGCTTGGACGGCGCGGCCGGATCGAACAGAAATGGTTGCTCCACCCCTTCGATGAGGATGCAGTAGCGGTTCATCTTGTTTCTGTTCCATTCACCGATATGCGTACCTGTGATATAGCGGATATTGTCGAAGTCGTAACAGACTAGAGCGCTGAGGCCCTTATCCTTCATGCTCCGTTTCGCGCGGGCTAGCCTGTCCGCTTTTAGCCTCCTGAAATCGACGTTTATTTCAAAGTCGACCCCGTTCATCCCTGATCTTGGCATTGTGTTCCTCCTTACACGTGAGTGTGGCGATTGCGGTCTGATATATATAAAAGCAATATCCGTGCCTTAATGGCCGCTTTCATGATATTTTTTTCACATACGCGCCGCACCACTGAAATACCGCTGTTTTCCAATCATATGGTGCCTCGGAATCCGTTGTATACAAAACGCGGGTGACATGCCTAACCTACGTATGTGCCTACAAACCATGGATTTCGGCACAGTATATAAAAACTTGGGCCAATTATGTGCCATGGCGTTGTGATATGGCACGCATTGTGATATAGTATTAGCACGTTGCCAGGCACCGACAAAGCAAATCCGCTGATTGCGGTATATTCAACAGCGTAGCAACACATATTGGCAGGAAGGGGCAATTATGGTATACGACCAACCGACAAGCGGCAATCACAGACGCATCGAGGAGCTATGGGAGAGGTATGCCGCAGGTGATGAGCCTTTCCCGGACGAGGCACCGGAGGGCATACGCCCGGAGATATTTGAATCGTGGCGGCGTAGCAAGAACCTGAAGATTTCCCCGTTCGAGGTAGTCAATACCATCCTGGACGACAGCGATCTGAAAAAGATGCTGGCGGACAATGAGGTGCTGGTCAGGACCGCGCACTCGTACCTGGAGAACCTATACAAATTCGTGAGCGGGTCCGACTTCGTCATCGCCTTGACGGAGCGCGCCGGGTATGTGCTCGACATAGTAGGCCTTCAGGGCATGATCGGGGAACGCGCGAAAAAGAGCGCCCTCGTCATAGGGTGCAGCAGGAGCGAAGCCTACGCCGGAACATGCGGCATAGGGGTCTGCCTCGCCCTCGGCGAACCCATACAGATATGGGGCGCCGAGCACTACATCAAGCCCCACCACAACTATGTCTGCTCGGCCGCCCCCATCAGGAACGAGGACGGCTATATCATCGCCTGCATCGACGTCATAGGCCCTGTCGACAATGTGACCGTGCATACGCTGGCCATGACATGCGCGGCGGCGGACGGTATCGAGAAGGAACTGAAGATGCGGCGCGCCTATGACGAGATACACGTCCTGAACGACAAGCTGATGTCCACACTCCAGACGCTCTCGCAGGGTATCGTCATGATAGACGAAGGCGGCGTCATCACCCAGTCCAACAGCAGCGCCTGCAACGTGCTGAAATTGCCGGACAGCGACATCAACGGCGCGAACATCAGGGACCTGCTCGACCTGACCTCGGCCACCTACGATATTTTTTCGGTGAGCCGCAAAAGCCTTCACAAGGAAATGCGCGTGACTAACGCTATCGGCATCCCTCTGCATCTCTCCGTTTCTTCATCTATACTTAAAGATGAAGGAGGAAAAAAAATATCCACCGTGCTGGTCCTGGAGAAGAGGACGAGTTTCAACAAGGCGGTCACGAAGGTGAGCGGGTTTACCGCGAAGTACAGCTTTGACGAGATCATCGGCAGTTCCGAATCCATCAATGAGATCAAGCAGCTAGGCATGCTCGCGGCGCACAGCAATTCCAACGTGCTCATACTCGGTGAGAGCGGCACGGGCAAGGAGCTGCTCGCACAGTCCATCCACAACGCGAGCGCGCGGCCCTACGCGCCATTCATCGCGATCAACTGCGGCTCGCTGCCGAGGAGCCTCGTAGAAAGCGAGCTCTTTGGCTACGAAGCGGGTGCGTTCACTGGCTCGAACAAGGATGGATACCCCGGCAAGTTCGAACTGGCCGACGGCGGCACGCTCTTCCTCGACGAGATCGGGGACATGCCCATCGATATCCAGGCGACGCTACTCCGCGCCATACAGACGAAGGAGATACTGCGCATCGGCGGCAAGATGCCCAAGCATGTGGACGTACGCATCATCGCCGCTACAAACGTGAACCTCGCCGAATACATTGAAAGCAAGCGCTTCCGCAAGGACCTGTATTATAGGCTGAACGTTCTGACCTTCTGTATGCCGCCGCTGAGGCATAGGCGCGGGGATATCGAACTGCTGCTGAAGCGGTTCATAGATGAGTACAACCGGCGAATGGGGCTGAACGTCAAAGGATTCACACCCACGGCCATGCGCTATATCATGGAATTTGACTGGCCAGGCAATGTGCGCGAGCTGGAAAACATGGTGGAACGCGCGATGAACCTCGCGTCGGGGGACTATCTGACAGAACGGGAGCTCGGACCCGAGATACTCATGAACAACATGGTTTTCGATGTTAATCATCACCCCGCAGGACAGTCCTACGAATCCGAGCATGCACCCGCGATACACTCATATCCCCCTCCTTATTTTGCGAGTCCCTCCCGGAGTAGCGAGGTGCTCACAGACAATGTTGAGGAGGGAATGATTCGCAAGGCGCTCTCGGCGGTTCGCGGCAACGTCACGAAGGCGGCGAACATCGCGGGGATACCTAAGCGGACCATGTACCGGCGCATCGAGCAGTATAGCATCGACCTGTCGGAATTCAGGGCGTGACGCGGCATGTTCAGCGGGCTTGTCAGCGTAGCGGTCATACTCATCATCTTTGCTCTCGGGTTCTTTTTTCATCAACGTCGCATATGGCCTGACAATACACCGTCCGGGCTATCGGCCGTCGTCATCCGCATCTCCGCACCGTGCCTGGCCGTTACGAGCATCGTCTCGGGTTTTACACGCGATCTGCTCCGCAGCTCCCTCATCCTGCTGCTGGTCGCGGCCCTGCACATACTGGCGCTCTACGTTGCCGGTAAACTCCTATCACGCGCCCTAAGGCTGAAGGATGGGAGGAAGACCATATTTGAGGTGACATTCACCTACTCGAATGTCATCTTCATCGGACTGCCTATCAATCAGATCGTATTCGGGGAGGAAGGGCTCCCTTTCCTTTTCGCTTACTACATCATCATCCTCGCCGCGTTCTGGAGCTTTGGCTACGCGCAGATCGCGGCAGCGGGCAAGCTGCAGGCCGGCAAAGCTGAGGGCAAAGCTGAAATGCGCGAGAAGGCGGCGAACGGGCCTGTGAGGAGGCGAATCCCCCCTCAACTGTCAAAAATCATTAATCCGGGGTTTATCGGCGTCATCGTAGGCTATATCCTCGTAGAAGCCGGGATGAAGCTAGCGGCGCCCATAGATATCGCGATGGGTTACCTCGCAGGCCTGACCGTCCCGCTGTCCCTGCTCGTGATAGGGGCCAACCTCACGATATTCGCTAAGGGCATACCACGGGTCACGGCGGACGAAGTGATTATCTTGCTCGGTAAGTTCGTCATAAGCCCGCTGATCATGTTCGGCCTGCTGAAAGCCTTAGGAGTGGACGGCCTCCCTTTCTTCGTGTTCATCCTGTCATCGTCCATGCCGTGCCACATGCAGACATCCATCATCGCACAACATTACGGCGTGGAGAGCGCATATGCATCGAAGCTCGTAGGCCTGTCGACTCTGCTGTCGCTCATCACCATCCCCATCTACGTAGCGGGAATACACCACTTTATGTGATATCCAGCCCACGAAAAAGGCTGCCCACAGGGATGAATGCCATATGGAGCAGCCCATTAAGAGCCTATGAAGTTTGTTTGGTTGCGACGTCGTCAGCAATGTATGGCCGCGCCGAGCGCCGCGTGAAATGCTTCCATGACGGCTTCCGACACGGTGGGATGGGGATGGACGGCGGCCGCCACCTCCTCCGCCGTGGCCTCGGCGCGTATGGCCGTAGCGATCTCCGCTATCATGTCCGTGGCGTGCATGCAGTAGAGGTGCGCGCCGAGTATCTCGCCGTATTTACTGTCCACTATGACCTTCACGAGTCCGGATGTTTCGCCGGCTACCATCGACTTGCCGTTGGCGGCTATCGGGAAACGGCCTACGCGCACAGCGTCGCCGTAGCGTCCCCGCGCGTCATCTTCACTCAGCCCTACTGAAGCGGCCTCGGGGCTGATATATACGGCGCTCGGTATGGCGTCATAACGCATGGAAACATCGCGACCTGCGATATTCTCCGCGGCGACGATGCCTTCCGCAGATGCCGTGTGCGCGAGCATCACCTTGCCGTTGACATCGCCGATGGCGTATATCCCCGGTACCGATGTACGCATATGCTCGTCGGTAACGATGGCTCCACGTTCGGTCGAAATGCCGAGCCTGTCCGTATCCACCGTGAGGCGCGGAGCCCTGCCGACGGCCATGAGTACGCGCTCCGCGCCGATGGACTCAGTTTTTCCGCCCTGCTCAAAGGTCACGGCATTGCCCTCCACAGAAGTCACCTTTGCCCCTGTGCGTATATCTATGCCGAGCCGCTCGAGATCGGACGAAACCAACTCCGCGATCTCCGCGTCGACAGGCGGAAGTATGCGGTCAAGGAACTCTACAATGGATACCTTCACGCCGGCCACCGCGAGAAAATACGCGAACTCCACCCCTATGACGCCGCCGCCGATGATGACGATGTCCTTCGGCAGGCTTTCAAGCTCGAGCAGTGTATCGCTCGTCAGCACGTCATCCTGCCGGACGACGCCGGGCGGCAGACCCTTGATCTCTGAACCTGTGGCTATGATGATGCTTGCCGTGCTGTGGGAGTCGCCAGACACCGTTACGGTATGTGCGTCCGCGATATCCGCATCCCCGCGAAGCACGTCCACCTTGTTCTTCTTGAGGAGTGATTCTACCCCGCCTACAAGCCGGCTGACCACATCCGCCTTGCGCGCTTGGACCTTTTTCATGTCTAGAGCAGCCTTGGAGGCGTTCACCCCCTTGACCCCGAAATCCGCCGCCGCACGCACTTCCCGCAGCGACTCCGCGCTACGCAAGAAAGCCTTCGTGGGGATGCAGCCTCGGTTCAGGCATACGCCGCCAAGGCGATCCCGCTCGGCCAAAGCTACATGCAGACCGAGCTGCGCAGCTTTAATCGCCGCTACATAGCCTCCCGGCCCCCCTCCGATGACTATGACGTCGTAGTCGTAGTCTCCTGCACCTGCGGCTTTCTCGGCTGGCGTAGCCACAGGCGCCTTTCTCGGTGGTTCGTGCACCGCCGCGGCTTCCGGTGTGGACTGCTCAGGCACAGTGCCGTTTACCGCAGTCCCTCCTCCGAGCTGCGCTAAAGCTTCCTGCTCCGCTGCCGATATGTCCTCATCCGCCCCCGCGATGATGGCGATGGGCAACGTGACAGGCACCGTCTCACCCTCGTCTATGAGAAGCCTGCGGACCACGCCATCCTGCGCAGCCTCCACGTCGATATTCGTCTTATCGGTTTCGATGGAAAACAGCGGCTCGCCCTTGCTGATGGCGTCGCCCTCGCCCTTATACCATGAGATGAGTTTGCCCTCATCCATATTGAACCCCAGTTTAGGCATCACAACAATTTCCATTATCGTCTCCTTTGCTTAAATCAACAACTCTATCGGGCTTTCGAGTAGCCTTTTCACCTCGCTTACGAACTGTGCCGCGAGCAGACCGTCGATAAGCCTGTGGTCCACGGACAGCGTGATGTTCATGAGCGGGCGTATCTCTATGCTCTTGCCGCCATCCTCCCCCTGTACTACCGCCGGCTCGTCCTTAGTGGCGCTCACGGCGAGTATGCCCACTTCGGGCGGGTTGATGATGGCCGTGAAGTTCTCTATACCGAACATGCCGAGGTTCGAAATCGTGAACGTGCCGCCATGGTATTCCTCAGGCACAAGCTTTCCCTCGCGGGCTTTCGCGAATAACGGCGACGACGCTTTCGATATCTCGATGACACTCATGCGCTCCGCGCCCTTCACTACGGGAACAATCAGCCCCGAGGGGGAGGCGACGGCGATGCCGAGATTGACATTTTCGTACTGCTCGATGACATCGCCCACGAGGGACGCGTTCATCTCGGGGTATTTGACGAGCGTCATGACGACTGCCCTCGCGATGTAGTCCGTCACGGACGTCTTCTTGTCCTGCTTGCCGTTTATGACGGCGCGCAGGGAGAGCAGTTCATAGGCATCGACCTTCTGCGTGAAGTAGAGGTGTGGCGAGGTGAATTTGCTCTCGGCGAGCCGTTCGCCTATGATCTTCCGCACCCCGGAATATGGCGTTACGCCGGCTATGCGCTTGCCGTCCTTGGTAACGGCGGCTCCCTGCGCGGCGGCAACGGCGGTTTCCGGTCCTTCGGAAGCGGCGGGAGTCGCCGCGCCCTTTGCGGCCCCGGCCCCTCCCTCGCTCACGGCTTTGAGCACGTCCGCCTTTGTGAGCTTCGCGCCGCCCGCGGCGCTGTACAAAGAGACGAGTGACACGCTCTCGGCGGCAGCTATAGCCCGGGCGAGAGGCGTGGCCCGCACGGGCGCATTCCCCGCGGCTACCTCTGACGCCGTGCCATCAAAGGCAACAGCCGAGACGGAGCTTCCTGTAGCGACGCCGGCCCCCGCCGATTCCAACCACGCAATCAAATCGGCCTCCGTGACGCCCCCGTCAAAGCCGCTACCTAAGGTGCCGCGCAGCAAATCCGTATCTACGCCCCTTTCGACCGCACGCCGCCGTGCACGCGGCGTGATTTTTATTCTTTCCTTCATTGTCCCCACCTTATTGTTGCCATGCATTTATATCCAATGTACCTTAGCCCCATAGTCACGCGTCCGCCACAGTAAGCGCGCGGGCTTTCTCTATGATCTTGTCCTCGGACGGAATGATCGGGAACTCGAGCGCCGGACTGAAAGGCAGGGGGACATTCGGCGTGCCGATGCGCGCGATGGGCGCGTCGAGGTAGTAGAACACGTCCTCCATGACGTTCGCCGCAATCTCCGCACCCACGCCACAACGCTCATAGGCCTCGTCCACGATGAGTAGTCGCCCGGTCTTTTTGACGGATTCTATAATGGCGTCCCTGTCGAGCGGCACTATGCTCCGCAGATCTATTACCTCGCACGATATGCCATCCGCCGCGAGCTTGTCCGCGGCCTTCAGCGACTTCATCACCTGGGACGATGTCGCCACTATCGTGACGTCGTCCCCTGCACGCTTCACGTCGGCCTTGCCGATGGGGATGAGCTCCACATCGTCGTCTATATCAAATTTGTTGGTATATTCCATCTTGTGCTCGAAGAATATGACGGGATTGTCGTCTCTTATAGCTGATTTGAGCAGGCCCTTCGCCTCCTGTGCCGTCGAGGGAAGCACGACCTTCATGCCGGGAAAATGCGCCACCATCGCCTGCAGGCTCTGAGAATGTTGCGCGGCCGACGAACGTCCCGCCCCGATAGGAGCACGGATGACCATGGGCACGGTGGCCTGTCCGCCAGACATATAGCGTATCTTAGACATCTGATTCACGACCTGGTCGGCCGCTATGAGCAGGAAATCGGAAAACATGAGCTCGACGATGGGCCTGAGCCCAGTCAGCGCCATGCCGACCCCCATGCCGACGAAACCGGCCTCCGATATGGGCGTATCCTTGACACGGAGGTCACCGTACTTTTCGTACAGGCCAACAGACGTCTTGAAATTGCCGCCGATGAAGGCTACGTCCTCGCCGAGCAGTAACACATTGTCGTCACGCGCCATCTCCTCGTCCAGCGCCTCCAGTATCGCATCCCTATACATTATTTCTCTCATCATCTGTCTCCTGTACCTCACCCTATCAAGACATCGTCAAAGGCTTCGGATGCGTCCGGGTACGGACTATCCACAGCGTATTTCACGGCAGCCTGTATCTCCCGCTCGACCTCGCCCTCAATGGCTGCTACCGCGGCTTCGGAGGCGCCGGATGCTATCAGCTTCGCGCGGAAGGCGCGGACAGGGCAACGCTCCATCCAATCTTTCTTCTCATCGGCGTCCCTGCGCGCGCGGTAGACCGCGGGATCGCCGACGTGATGGCCCTGCCAGCGGTAGGTCTTGCACTCCACTATAGTCGGCCCTTTGCCTTTCCTGGCATGATCCACGGCCTCGGCCGCCGCCGCATAGACCGCCTCCACGTCCATTCCGTCCACCACGACGCCGGGTATGCCGTACGCCTTCGCCCTGTCTGCCAGGTCGCGCGTATTTGTGACATCGCGAATGTCCACCGATATACCGTAGAGGTTGTTTTCAATAATATAGATGCAGGGCAGTTTCCACGCCGCAGCCATATTGACGCTCTCATGAAAGGTCCCCTCGTTCGTCGCGCCATCACCGAAAAAGGATACGGCCACCTGCTCCGTCCCCCTGTATACGGCGGAATAAGCCGCGCCCGTTGCGATGGGTATCTCACCACCGACTATGCCGTTCGCACCGAGGATGCCCCTGTCCATCGCCATGATGTGCATGGAACCACCCTTACCCCGGCTGTAGCCGCCCTCCTTGCCGAGTATCTCGGCCATCATCATGTCCGTCCTGGCCCCACGCGCCACGAGGTGGCCGTGCCCGCGGTGGGAACTGCCGATGTAGTCGTCGTCGTTCAGCGCGGCGCACACGCCGGTCGCAACGGCTTCCTCGCCCAGATACAGATGCGCCAGCCCCGGCATGAGGCCCTTCTTGTAGAACTCAAAGACCTCCTCCTCAAATCTGCGCATCTTGTACATGGTTTCGTATATGCCGCCAAATGATTTTTTCGCTAATTTTTTCACCATACCGCTATCCTCCGAGTCATGTTGGGGGAACGCTATCCCGCGAACCGCACCTCAGGGCCGCCCTTTTGATCGACGGGCACTCTAAGGCCACGCTGCCTTGCCCCTTTATTCCCTTAACAGGGGCCGCGAGTCACGACCCCTGTTGACAACTTTCGGTAACCGTGTGCGCCTCAACGCCTCAGTCGCGCTTCTTCCTGCCGTACGCTCCGGCCATGATGCCATACACGATACCTACCGCGATGACTATCGTCATCCAAATGAGCTCCTTGTATTCAATCCCGCTGATCCACATACTGACCTACCTTCCTTATTTCCCATCCTGATCTTCATCGGGGATATCCTTGATGAGTATCTTACCGATGATGGCGGACACCACCGTGATACCTATGATGATAGCCGCGCACTGTCCGAAAAATTCCCAGAAAAATGTACTTCCATGCATGGGTTTATCCTCCTTACCTGGCTGCTTCCGCGGCCTTCGCCTTTCTCTGTTCCAACTCCTTGAAGTAGCCGGGCTTGCTGCCGGGGAGCACCGCCGTCAGAATGGCGCCGAGCACCACGGATATAGCGAGCGTGAGATAGGGGATAGGTATGGCCCCTATGGCCAGCCTGAATGGGGTATACGTCCACAGTATGACACATATCCAGCTAACGACGAACACGATCATCGCTGCCTTGCCGTTGCGCTTCCAGAACAATGCGAAGATGACGTTCCAGAAGATGGGAGCAAGCCACGCGAACGCCCAGTTGGCTCCGTTGACGATCTCGGGCTTGTTGAGCGTGGCGAGCACGGCCACAACCGCCGCGAGCACTATGAATATGCGCGTGTACTTGGTCTTCGTCGCCTCGCTCGCATCCGGATGGCGCCGCAGATAGATGTCGTTCACGAATATGTTGCCGAGGCTCAGAGTGGTGATGGCGAATGTGGACAGCACGGCGCCGAGGAAGGCCGCCACGAGGATGCCTACCACCCAGGCCGGGAGTATGTCGAGCAGCAGCGCGAGGCCAGCCTGCTTGGCGGGTATGGCGTTGGCCGGCAGATTGAGGTTGCCGCTGTTCACCGCCGCAAAAGCCGCGATCCCGATGAGCGCCGTGAAGATGCCGAAGAGCCCGTTGACCGGCGCCGCCACCCACAGCGACTTGACCACAGTCTTCTCGTCCTTGGCGGCCATGGTGGACTGAAGCCCCATCTGGCTGATGCCCTGAGCGAACGTGACCGCGACCACCGTCGCAATGCCGAAGGTGACGAGCGAGCCACCCATGCCTCCCGTACCGAAGATGCTCGGATAAGCTTCGATGGGGACGGGGCCCGGCTGTTCGACACCGGCGGGCGGGTTCGCGAAGAAAGCCCCTACGGCGTCCCAGCCTGAATATCCGTCATATGGGTTCCCCGTGAACAGATACTGCGCGAGGAATGCCGTAGCCAGGATCAGACCGGCGTACATGACCACTGTGTTGATCATGTTGACCCAACCGATCTCCTTCATCCCCGCAAGCAGCACGTACGCGAGCCCGAAAGCCGCGCCTATTATGGTGCCCACCTCAGTGGTGACGGCGTTCTGCGTCAGCCCGTTGAAGATGATGCCGAGGGCCTGCACCTCCATGGTGAGGATCGCAAAGGTCTGCGCCGCGATGACCGCCACACAGAGCAGCGCCACTCTGTCGTCAAAAAGCATACGAATGAGTTCGGGTATGGTGTTGACCTTGAGACGCCTGACGAAACGCCCCGTCACAAGGCAGATGACGCATATCAGCACTACATGGGCTATGGAGAACCAGACGCTGATCGCGCCCATATTCCATGAGACCTCCATGATGCCGAACACGTGCACTGCGCCGAGCACGGCGAGCGCGATGGACGCGCCTACTACCGGCCACGGGAGCGAACGCCCCGCGTTGGCGAACGCACCGCTTCCCTCGCCGCCTTCCGCCGCCAACTTCTTGCCCTTCATATAAAGGTAGAGACTGACGCCGCCGATTGAAAGAACTTCATAGATGATAACGATAAGCATTACTGTCATAGAACACCTCCTCCATTTGTCACCGTTGCGGCAACATGCCATTGCCCTTATCAAACTTTATTAAGCAACTCACATGCCAACTCACGTGACGATAGAGGCAGCACGCGGTAGCGCCCCATGAAAGCGCCTAACGGATTTGTGAAAAATATATCAAGAATACGTATATGCGTGCGCTTTGGGGCGTACGCCTATGATTGCTCCATGGGATAAAATTTATTTCCCCCCGGAATCCGCTATGGGGGATATGGAATAAATATGAGCCATAGTACTGTGCCAGGAATGGGAGTGATGGCACGAAATCACGTGCCATCACATGTGCCATGGATTATAGATATCTCTATAAACCCATGTTGCGCAGATATGGCTTGACGACAAGCGCGCGTTGCCTCCATATAACGCATGGTTGACACCGTAATCTTTCGATGATAAAATGCTTTTATAATAAAAGTATTTTTACAAAAAATTACAAGGAGGCGATATGGTAATGGCTACAGGACTCAAGATGGAGCTCAAAGTAAAATCGGTCGGGCAGATATACAGGAACAACTATGCGCCCGACAAAACGGCTCTCGTATTCAAGGGCAAAGAGTGGACATATGGGGAATTTGACAATGCGGTCATCGCCCACGCTAATTTTTTCAGAGCTCTCGGATTGAAACCCGGCGAGCGCGTCATACTCGACGCTCCGAACAGTCCGGATTTCATCTTCACCTATTTCGGTGTCGTCAGAAACGCCGCCATCATCGTCCCGGTCAACCCTATGTTCACGCGGAGGGAGCTCGGCTACACGTCGAAGGATGCGGGCGCGAAGTATCTGGTCATAAGTGACTCCGTGCTCACGCAACATGAATACACGAAGCGCCAGCTATCAGACGAACTCGGTATCAAGGTCATCGTGATAGACGATGATTTCAGGCAAAGGGTACAGGACAGCCCGCGCGAGGACTTCGACCTCGTAGACCACGCGCAGACGATCTCGACCTACCTCTACACATCGGGAACTACGGGCGTTCCAAAGGCTGCCATGCTCTCACACCACAACCTTACCATCAATGCCATGCAGACGAATACCGCGTTTGACACTGACGGGTCGGATCGTTTCATACTCGTTCTACCCCTCTTTCACGTACTCGCGTTCACATGTGTCACCCTCATGCCACTCGCCACGGGGGCAACGGTATACCTCATCGAGAGTTTCCGTCCTAAGGAGTTCATCGAGGAACTCACCGCAAAGAATATCACTGTATTCATAGGCGTCCCCGCAATGTATGTCGTTCTGGTCAATGCGGGAAAACAGCACGTACAGTTCCCGGATCTTAGGCGCGTCATCTGTGGAGGCGCACCTCTGCCCATAGATACCATCAATGGGATGAAGGATGGCCTTGGACTCGAAGTCGTCGAAGGCTATGGGCTCACGGAAGCCTCCCCGGCGTGCCTGTTCAACCCCATCCACGGAGTGCACAAACCCGGTTCCGTAGGTGTCCCCTTCCCTTTAAACGAGTGCAAGGTCGTAAACGAAGCGGGAGATGAACAGCCCGCCGGCAAGCCGGGGGAACTTCTCGTCAAGGGGCCCAACATCATGCAGGGTTACTATAACCGACCGGAAGAAAACGCAGCTACGATCGTGGATGGATGGTTACATACCGGCGATATCGCTCAGACAGACGAGGACGGTTACTTCTATATCGTAGACAGGATCAAAGACCTCATCATCGTGTCCGGACTGAACGTCTACCCGAGGGAGGTGGAGGAAGCCCTATTCGAACACCCGCGCGTAGCCGAGGCCGCAGTCATAGGCGAGCCGGACAAACTGCGCGGCGAAGTCGTCGTGGCCTATGTCGCGCTGAAAGAAGGCGAAGACATTCACCACAAGGAGCTCTTGCGTTTCCTGAAAACGCGCCTATCGCAGTACAAGCTCCCACGCCGAATCAATATAGTGGACTCCCTGCCCCGCAACAGCTCAGGCAAAGTCCTAAGGCGCGTACTGAAAGAAAGCTCCGTGAAAGATGATAAGTAAAATAATGATGTCGGCGGCTTATCCGCCACAGCGATGCGTGAAACCCGCAAAAGCGGGTCTCACGCAGTTGGCGCTTCACGCAGCGTCTCGATCTTGTCGGCGATAGCGCCCACAGACGTCAACTCAGGGATATCGTCACTGTCAAACTGTACGTCGAACGCCTCCTCGATCTCGAATATCAATTGAATATGTGATACGGAATCCCATTCCTTCAGGTCGTCGCCGCTGGTCTCGTCCGTTACAGCAAGCGAGTCGTCACCAAAAAAGGACCTTATCACATCGCCCAATTCCTCAATGATATCTTTTCTTTTCATTTTCATTTTCATTTCCTTTCACGAACAAGACGGCGGATATCATCCCCGGTCTATGCTCCGCATTGCACGAGTTCTATCATTCCGGCATTCCGTCCCATCAAAAATAGGACACCCCGACCTCCGAGGGCGGGAGCGGATACAGGCCCACGGCGGCCCACCGCGTTTTCTATATTTGGTAATAGATGGAGGGGGGGGGTATTTAATGAAATGTATCCGACGCGATTCAATGCAGCTTCAGCCGAAGGGATATCTTCCACCTCATAGCATATATGATAGGGACCCGCACCGTTTTTTTTCAGCAATGCGCGGACGACGGAATTTTCTCCGCGCGAAGCGACGAGCTCGATCAGATGGTCCCCGTTTCTCATAAATACGATGTCCACATCACGTCCCTCATCATAACAGGGCGCACCCACCTCCGCATAGCCCAAAGCCTTATGCTCTGTGACCGCCTTTGGAATATTTTTTACAAGAAAGCCGATATGATGTATCTTCATTGAAGTTTGTCTCCTTACTTTCCGCCGATCATGGGCATCTCGGCTTCGATATAGGTCTTCTGCGGTACAAAGCTGTCCAGCGCAAGCCTCCAGCGCGTGGCAGGACCGTCGACCGTATCGCCTACGTCATCCGGTTCGTCAGATATATCCTGCTCTACAAACCCCATCTCCCTAAGTAACCCTTTGGCGGGGCCGTTTTTCGCGGTGGGAATGTACTCCGCGATTATCTCCCTGTAATTGTCACGCTTGGCCTCACTCGCTATCACTCCTATCATGAACGTCTCCACACCGCGCTTCGCGACACGACAACTCATGAGAAATGTGTCAAGAAACAACGTTTCCGGCGAATCTTTCCGTAGAATTGCGACGCCTATGATGCCGTAGTCACCAAACGCGTCCCTGAGCGAGGCGCACATAGTGACGTACTCCCCGGACTCTGTCATATCCGCAAGCTCCCTCTCCGTGTAACGTCGCGTCCGCAGATTGAACTGATTTGTCCGCTGTGTTAGCTGTGCCGCACGTGGAATCGAGAAAGCATCAAACGGCCCTATCGTACAGCGCATATCCAGTTCCTTCAGATATGTATCCAGATTCGCGGCTCGCTCTCTATGCCTCTCCCTCTCGGCTTCGTGGCGATACATCTCCGTCCTGGCCACATCTTCCTCCAAAATGACGACCGCCTCAAACAATCCAAGAGATTGCAGATATGACAGCACCCCGGTCGCGTCCCTAGGCAATTCGGGAACGACGACATCCGGAAGCGCGTTGCGCACCAACTCACGCTCAAACGGATTGTCATCGATGAAGACCATGCTGTCAAACCCGATGTTGAGTATCCTCCGTATCTCCCGAATATTCGACGCCTTATCCCGCCAATTTGCGATGAACACGGCGATATCATCCCGCCTAAGAACCATGTCGGGGTGTTGCAAAAATGGCATCATCGCGACTCTTTCGTCATTCTTGCTACATACGCATACGGCTATGCCGCGCCTCGACAGCTCGCGTATCCATGCTTGCAGATCGGCGTAGGCCCTTCCCACGCCCGCTCCACCGATGGCGATATGTTCCCATCCCACCTCTCCAACGACGCCACCCCAAAGAGTGTCGTCGAGATCGGTGATGAGGCATTTGCGAACTTTGCCCGTAAGAGCGTCCGACACCGCGAATACGCGATCCGCCACATCCGCGAGAAAATCCATGGTCCACGGGCAGGAAGCGAGATAATACGAACGCGGATCGTAAGCGTGAATCGCACCCACCGCACTTTGGAGCATGTCAACATCCACAAGAAATACGCCGTCACGATGCTTCACGGACTCGGCGATCAGCATATTAGTCTCGCGAATGCCGGAGAGCAGGGATTCAGGATACGTGCCTGCCAAATTGCCGTATAGACCGTCATCCATAGTACAGAAATTGCAGATAATGACGGGCGCGCCCGAACGTCCGGTGAGTGCGTCCAGAATATCGCATAGACGCGCAGCCTCGCGTTCAGGGAACGTAGCGCGACGCATTTTTTCCTCATTATAGAACCGGGCCCTGTAGTTCTGCGCTGACGGGAACACGACGATCCTGTCCGGTTCAGATAGGTATAGGCCGGAATCCGGGTCAAGCGCCTCCTCAAGCATGCGGTCGAAAGCTCCTTCATAGACACGCGCGTCGATAAGGCGCTCAAATGAAACAGCGCGTAGCGCCTGCGCGATATACTGGCTAGCCTGATCCGCGAGTACAGCAATATTCATCCGGTGAAACGCAGAATAGTCCTTGTTCAAATTTACTCTAAGTCTTTTGAAATCAGCCATTCCTACTCCACCGCTACGATTCCGGCATACGCCAGCCCTCCGAGCGAAGTCGCGACACCGCCCCATGACAGACCTACTCCAAAGCCGGACATGATCACATCTTTGGGCATTGAAAGCTCCTTGGACGCAAGATCGCAGATGAGCAGCGGTATAGTGGACCCGTTTGTATTGCCGTATCTGCCGATGTTGACCGGGAACTTTTCGAGAGGGAGCCTGCTGCGTTTCGCGATAAATTTCAGCATATATGCGTTTGCCTGGTGCAGCAGGAAATACTCAAAGTCCGCTTTGTCCATCCCGTGCAACTCCGCCAATTCATCGATGAGCGCGGGCACTCGCTTGACCGCAAACGTGAAGACAGCCATCCCGTCCATATAGAAGTCCTCCGATGAACGCCCGTTACCGTCATCGTCGTATGACACTATACCCGTATCCGAATCCATCGGCATACGCGCGCCACCAGCGGGCACGATCAAGGCATCCGATCCCGAGCCGTCCGTACTCATTATGACAGAAGATAACACCCCCTCCGTCGAACGCTCCAGAGCTGTCGCTGTCCCCGCATCGCTTATGATGAATGTCAATCCTTTATCCTCCGGTGACACGTATCTCCTGAGGGTATCGCCGATGAGCAGCAGGACCTTGCTGCAAGCTCCCGTATCTATGAGATTGGCCGCAAGGAAGTACGCGGAGACGAACGCCGAGCAACCGAAATTCATATCGAATGCAAAACAGCCCGTAGACAGCCCCAGCCTGTCCTGAAGGAGACAGGAAGTAGCCGGCGCGATATAGTCCGGCGTCTGGCTGACGAAGATCAGACCGTCTATCTCCTCCCTCTGCCAGCCCAGGCCGTCGATCAGCCTTTCGGCCGCCACGTAGCACAGATCCGAAGCGGTCTGCCCTTCCTCGGCGAAGTACAGATTTCCGACCCCGATGGGGAGCGTTATCTTTCTTATTTCCGGCTCGTCGAAGAATCCTTCCCCTACTTCATAAACGGTCTTGACGGTCCGTGGAAGCGCCCCACATACGCCGCTGATCTTCACATTCTTTGTTTGCAATTTTGCCATCTATTACTGTCCCTTGATGATTTCCATGGTTATTCCAACTCGCCTTACGATGGCGCTCTCATTATCACGCTCGCGTCAGATGCCCCCCGTCCAGGATAAATGTCTGTCCCGTGAGCCATCTCGCCTTGTCGCTTACCAGGTATGTGATGAAGGACGCGACGTCCTCAGGACGTCCGATGCCGAACGGATATCCGTCAAGCAGCGCGCTACGCTGCCCATCGGTAAGCTGTTCGATAAATCCCGACACCATTCGGGTCTCGACGACACCGGGCGCTACGCAGTTGATACGAATGCCGCGTTCAGACAGCTCTGCCGCCGCCGCGCAGGCAAATCCTTCAAGAGCGGATTTCGAGGCCGCATAGATGGATTTCCCCGGTGCGCCCTCGTGCGCCGCCAGAGATGATATCAATATGAAGGACGCGGCTACCGTCGCCATCCCCTTTCTTGAGAAAGCGCCGACCAGGCACATTGCGGCGTAGGTGTTGAGCGCAAACACATCTTCTATCTTTGAGATTTTTGTCATATGGACGGGCAGAGTCCTCTCCATACCGGCACAGTGGACGAGCCCCCTGATGGGACCAATTCGGTCCCGGGTAGCCTTCGCAAAATCCCCTATGCTACTACGGTCAGACAGATCCCAAGGCATGACCAACGCGTTTTGCTCATCTCCGTACAACATCTCCAGCTCAGACTCCCTGCGCGCGGCAGCTACAACCGAATACCCCGACGCAAGCAACATCTTCGATGTCTCGGCCCCTATCCCGCTCGATGCCCCTGTTACGACTATCCACCTATTGCTATCAGTTTCGCTCATGCAGTATCAAAAATATTATTTTTGCCTCTAAAAGATGCAGCATATGCCTCATCTCCATTATGTATATTATGCGTCGCATCCGATCAGCGACAATAGATCCCTTGGCGTCTTAGCCGCGATGAAATCGTCCACGCTGACAGTCACTCCGAACTCATCCTCGATCGTTACAAGTGTCGCGTAACCTTTCAAAGAATCCCAGTCAAAAGCATCGGTCTTGAACTCAGTGTCGAGGGTCACCGCGTCCTCATCCACCTCAAGTATATCAGCCAAACTAATCAGCAATTTTTCTTCCATGATGTTTCCTTTTACGCCTGCATTCCCTATGGGTATCACCTTCAAGAAAAGTATATCACATCGAACGGCCGCTTTCACTATGGACGAACGGTCTCATCGCCGAGCGCCCGCAGGATCACGCTTTTAAGTCTTTCCGTGCATCCACCGTCATAGGTCTCAACGTATTTCCTGGCAAAGGCGCGCTCGTACTCCATATCGTAATCTTTTTCACGGATGAGGCGCGCGATCGCCCTAGCGCTACGAGCCGCGTATCTGCCATACTCCAGTTCAGGATCGATGTTGAGACCGGGTGAACGGCGATAATCTTCGATGTCGTATATATAATAGTAGAGAGGCTTGCCGACCAGCGCCGCCGCAAACGCGAGGCTTGAATAGTCTGTGACGACGATATCAGCGGCATACAGAAGCTCCTCCGCGTAAATCCCCGAACCGTCCACCTCATCCACCGGATGTTTCTTTTCGATCACCATATACCCGTCGGAGCCGAGCGCTTTGCGTAGCGCGCCCGGACCCTCACCGCGCTCGTAAGTTTTATCCATATCATGTCCCGGCGTATCCTTCCGGTATGTTGGCACGTAAAGCACCACCTTTAAAGGCCGACCGGCTTTCTCATTCTCATCGAACTCCGGATATGCGGCAGCTATATCTCCCTCTTGATTGAATGTCCCTACGTATAATGCATCCACATATGGCGTGCCTGTGATGAGCGCCTTGTCCTCGCTCATTCCGAAAGCCTCAGCGAAGAAACGCGCGGCAGACTCCGACGGCGCAATGAAAAAGTCATAGCCCGCGTGCATGCACAGTAACTTTGCCCTTCGCTTATCCCTATCGCTCATAGCCTGGAGAGTCTGAAGGCCGAATTTTTTCACGGCGCCTATCGCGTGCCACATCTGTATGACCGTCAGTTCTTTCCTATGCTTCAGGATGCTGATGGGAATAGAATAGCCGTCGGTTACAGCGACGCGGGCCCTGGACAACGCTCTCATCTGGCGCAGTATCATGCGCATGTTCGCGATCGCATTCGCCATAAATCGCGAACCATCCTTCTCCTGCCTCTGCAAATACATTTCCGTCCTTATGCCATCCGCACGGAGGGTCTCAGCGAGAGCCCTATAATCCTCAGACGGCTCATCACCTTGCCTACTGACAAATATCACATTGCCGGAAGCCGGACCCCGTTTCATAAAGAAATATATTATCCTAAAAAAGAGTTTGGCTGTACCTATCAATATACCCATATCGTAAGATGACGGAGCTATAGGCCCATATCCTCCACGCGCGCGTCATCGGCATAGGTGTCAAGAAGTTCATTCATACTGTCGGTCAATCTCGCCAGAGCGTCCTCCTGCCCATTGTATACGGCTATGAGCGTATCTTCCTGGCTCTTTATAAGCTCATCTATCATGGCAAGCTCGGCCGCGAAATCCAACGCCTGTTCACCTGACGCCGAACTACCGGCGCCGGACGATGACGAAGGATCTACTTCCACCGCCGAAGGCGACGAGAGCGCCGCACCCGTCACGGCCAGGGAACCGTAGAGCGCATCCGCCATCTCACTCCCCATCCTGCTAAGAATTGCACGGACGATATCATCCGCACGGCAGGCGCGCGATACGAGCCTGCCCTCAGCCCATGTACCCTTCACCGATTCGTCTAGCCCTTTCGAAAACTTATCGCAGGTGTCGGCATCGAATGCGGTAGCCGCGTACACGGACTCTATCCCGGAAAGGTAGTCATCAATCGCCGATTTTGCATCTCCACCCGCCAGGGCTTCACGTGCTCCGTACAACATCGTTATGTTGTGCTGAATACCTTCGTTGGCGAATCCCGGTTCCAAATTTCTATCCAGACGCAGTAACTCATCCTGCATTTCACGGTACACGGCGTATATACCGTCGTTGATCCCGGCAGCCAGTTTTCTCGTCTCCTCGAATTTTTCCATCGCTTCTTCCCGGCTGGTCTCAGCGCTTCCTTCATCGGCTCCGTCGATCTTCGCTACGGCGAGTCTGTAATCTGTGTTGAAATCCGAGGTGAAGCTGTCAAGCGCCTTTGCTGATCTGATGGATCTATCTAGATTTGCCATAAGATGGGCGTCAAAGACCGGCCTGTCATAATCCTCAAGCGTATCCTTGAGATGTTCCAATCTATTCGCGAACTTCAGTGGGCGCAACGGCATATCGTCCAGCATGAAGGTCGAATAGCCGATATACCTGCCTATACAGAGTGCCCCGGCGTCGCTGTAGCCGCCGACCGCAAGATCATCCATACTGGAGTGGTACATCGACGCGAAATATTGTTCGTCTCCCTCACCCCCCTCTGTCGCAAAGGTCGGTACGCCGCACGCATTGTAGATAAAATCCTCCCGGTACGTGCTCGGGGACGATATGGCGGGAGAGACGGTGATCTCGCTACGATCACCGAACGAAACAATACTGGATCTCGCGAAGTCCTTGAGCTCCACGGGCGCGTTGATGCTAAAGCTTTTCATGGAGCTCAAAGGATATCCACTGTCTATATTGAATAGCGCGAAGGAACGTTCGGCCCATTCGGGCCTGATGTTGACGATCTGCTCATAAGCGCCCGTAGCCCAGTCGGCCTCCGTTCCTGATCTCCCCCATTCTTCCGCACCGTGCAGGATGAAACGCAATGTCTTTTCCGGCTTGACCTCACTTTCACGGAACGCTTTGGCTATACCCAGGATCAGGCCCACTCCGGACGCATCATCATAAAAAGAATGGTAATAGCCGTCGTAGTGGGCGATGAACATGATGGCTTCGTCCGTCATACCCGGTATCTCTCCCCATATATTGCGTGTACCTTCGTTCATGGTGACCTTGCTGTCTGCATTCAGTACCACATCGATCTGCTTGACGCCGCCCTCGTCATACCCGTCCGCGTCAATGGCCCGGCGGATGGCATCACTGTCTAGCGAACTGATCGCAAGCGCAGGCGCACCCGCGTCACCACATATATCCTGGCTGACTACGCGAGCGCCTATATCCTCCTCCATGATGCTACACGCGACGACGGCGCGCGCGCCCTTCAGATGAGCTTGGTACGCGGGATAGTTGATCCACCACTCGTTCTCCTGATCTATGTCTATGAGTACGAGTTTCCCTCTCACGTCTATGCCCTTATAGTCGGCCGCCGTACCCTTGCCGAGATAGACGATGGGCAACCTCTCGTCATGGGCGACTATGTCTGTCTGGTACCCGCCGAGGGCCGCCGTTGTGACATGGCCGCGTTCGTCCTTGAACGAGATGTTCGCGCCTCCAAATATCCATCCGTCCGCCGCGGCCCTGTCGACCGTCACGTTCTCGAGACCTATGTCCTTCATTGTCTGAGCGAGCAGGCCTGCGGCTTCCTCCTCAGCGGGGCTGCCCGAGCTGCGGAATCCGAGCGCGGGGTCGTCCCCAAGCGCGGCGAGCTGCGAAGCCACCGTCTTGCAGAACTCAGGATCTACCGCAGCCGCGTACTCCTCGTATCCGGAAGGTGAGGAACCGCGCACGGGAACCTTCTCCGCCGGTTGCCGGGCTACTATGATACCACATACAGCGATGGCGATGATGGCTATCGCCATGGCGGTTTTGAAAACGCTTCTCATAAATGCGCAGAACCTCGTACCAACTCCCGCGCCAGCAGGGCAGACACTATCGTCTTTTGGTCTATCAACTCGCCGTTCATCGTCATAGAGTACAGTTCCTCCGGGGTATATTCCTCCACGATGATAGCCTCATTATCATCAAAATCGGTCTCTCCGGGCACCAAGCCTTCGGCAAGGTAAAACCTGAGTATTTCGGTAGAGTAGCCTATGGAGGAATAGCCCTCGAGCAGATACCTGACGCTTCCCGCGGTGTAGCCCGTCTCCTCGCGGAACTCGCGCGCGGCCGCTTCCGTCGGATCCTCGCCCTTCTCGAGCTTTCCCGCGGGTATTTCCAGGACGGCCCTTTCCGCCGCCTTGCGATATTGTCTGACCATAGGCACCCTTCCCTCATCGGTCAACCCGATGATGACTATGCCGCCGCCGTGTTCGACGATTTCACGGTACGATTCCCCGTTCCTGACCGTAACTTTGTCGCGGCGCAGATTGAGTATCTTACCTTCATATATGCGTTCCGATCCTATCGTCTTCTCCTCAAATATCATATCGGTTATTTGCCCATCCTCTTTGATTTTTCGACACAGGCGTAGACGGCGCGTTTGACCGTATCCATGAAATCCCCCTTTTCGAGCGCCTGCACAGCTTCTATAGTCGTTCCGCCAGGGCTACATACGTTTACCCTCATCCGCTCTACACTCACATCCCCATTCTCCATTACCATCTTCGCCGCTCCCAAAGTCGACTGCGCCGCCAACAGTCGGGCGTCCCTTTCGCTAAGGCCGTGCCTGACGCCGCTCTCGATGAGCGCCTGCATATACATATATGCGTAGGCCGGACTAGATCCGCTGATACCGGTGACCGCGTCGAGAGCGTCTTCGCTGACCTCTATAACGCGGCCTACGGAGCCGAATACTTCTGCCACCGACCCGAACTCAGCGTCCGTGATCGATTCCCCGCGCGCGAGGGCCGACATGCCCTCCCCCACCATGACTGGGGTATTTGGCATAACGCGGATTACCTTCGCTCCGCCGAGCGCGTCGGAGAGCCAGCCTATGCCGACACCTGCAGCTATCGAGGCGAATACCTTCTCCGTGGCGCCGGCGCCATCAGATATCATGCCCGCCAAACGCGGGACGGCCTCGTCAAACATCTGCGGCTTGATCGCAAGAATCACGACGTCCGACTTAGCGATCAGATCGGCCTCGTCTGCCGCCGCACTTATCACGGGCAACTCCGCAAGCGCTTTTGCCTTGGAGGCATCAATGTCGTAGACGAATATCCTGACCGTTTCGCCGCGCTCCGTTGCCACGATACTACTCGCATAGCCGCGCGCTATCGCGCCACCCATATTCCCCGCTCCGAGTATGCCTATGTTCATGAATACCTCCCGCCGGGGACAAATATCGTACCGGACTGTTCACCGCCCGCTATACGCGTCAACACACCGCGCGACTTGCCGCAGACGAGGAGCAACGCGGCCCCGTGCTCCGCAACGGCTTCAGCAGCGTCTATCTTTGACCCCATACCTCCTGAACCGAAACTGCTCTTGCCGCCTGTATCTATGACACGCCTGAGCGCGCCTATGTCCGTAACCTCGCCTATTAGCTTCGCGCCCTCGTGTTCCTTGGGCGACTTGTCGTACACTCCCTCTATATCGCTCATGAGTATGAGCAGGTCCGCATTCCAAAGATTTGAGGTGAGGGCCGCAAGCCTGTCATTATCACCGCTGTCAAACTCGTCGATACTGACACTGTCGTTCTCGTTGATGATCGGCACGACTCCTTCATCGAGCAATGTAAAAAGAGTGTTGCGTATATGTAGCGTTGTATTCCGGTCACGAAAATTGGCGCGTGTGAGAAGCAGTTGGGCAACTATCGCGCCGTGCTTTGCGAAATGCTTTTTGTACGCCATCATAAGCTCCACCTGACCTACCGCGCACATCGCCTGTTTGTAGTTCATATCACCGTGACGGCTCCAGGCGCCGACCGCATTAACGCCCGACACTTCCGCGCCCGAGCTCACCATCACGACCTGCTTGCCCTCCTCGCGCAGAGCTACAACCTGTGCCGCGATGTCCTCCACTACATCCGTATCCATACTGCCATCCGCTCCAGCAAGCACGTTGCTCCCGATCTTCAGGACTATCTTCCTGCTGCCGGTAAGTATCTCAGTAGCCTTGTCCATACACACCTTTCCTCGATTACGCGCGCGAATCCCTCATGGCGAAGCCTGTTCGAACGCTCCGCCTCGCGGTCTTCACACCTTCAAAACGACCTTCTCACCGTCAGGAAGCCCATCCGTTATTGGGAGGATATTTTCTCTAATAAAATCCTCCGTCTGCCCGGCACTCCTTCCTATATACAGCGATGGATCGAGCAACCTCTCGATTTCCTCCATGCTCATGCCGAAAGACGGATCACCCGCAATGCGTTCCAGGAGATCGTTCGACTCGCCATGTTCCTTGACCCTTTCCGCCGCCGCCATGGAATGTACCCTGATGCGTTCGTGAAGCTCCTGCCGATCTCCACCCTTCTTCACGGCGTTCATAAGGATATTCTCTGTGACCATGAACGGCAGCTCGGCCATGATATGCGAGTGTATCACGCGTTCATGCACGACGAACCCTCCCGTAACATTGCAGAGTATGTCCACTATAGCGTCGGCAGCCATAAACGCCTCGGGTATGACTATACGCCGGTTCGCGCTGTCGTCGAGAGTCCGTTCAAACCACTGCGTCGCCTCCGTGACCGGGGGTACGGCAGCTACGCCCATGATATACCTCGCGAGTGAGCTGGCCCGCTCGCTTCGCATGGGATTCCTCTTATACGCCATGGCGGATGAACCGATCTGATCTTTCTCAAAAGGTTCCTCTATCTCCTTCATGCTCTGGAGTAGCCTGACGTCATTAGTCATCTTCGCCGCGCTCTGCGCTATGCCCGAGAGGGCGGATAGCACCTTGCTATCGATCTTGCGAGTATAGGTCTGGCCGGATAGCGCTACCGTACAGGTGAACCCGAGCTTCTCAGCCACCAGGACCTCGAGAACTTTCACCTTATCCTCGTCACCGCCCGCAAGCTCGAGAAAACTCGCCTGCGTACCCGTAGTGCCCTTGACCCCGAGCAGAGGGAGCGACTCCACGAGCGACGTTACATCCTTATAATCGTAGTAAAAATCCTGAAGCCAAAGAGCGGCGCGCTTGCCTACCGTCACGAGTTGCGCGGGCTGCAGGTGTGTGAACCCCAGGGTCGGCAACGCCTTGTACCTGAGCGCAAAGTCCGCGAGGTTCTTCATGAGGCGCGCGAGCTTGCCCGCTATCCATGCCAGCGCTTCTTTCATCTGTATGATATCCGCGTTGTCGCCCACATAAGCGCTCGTCGCGCCAAGGTGGATGATAGGTGCGGCTTTCTTCGCCTGAAGTCCGTAAGCGTGAACGTGAGCCATGACGTCGTGTCTGACCTTGCGCTCCCGCGCCTCAGCTTCCGCATAGTTGATGTCGTCGGCGTATCTTCTCAAATCATCTATCTGTTCATCGGTGATGCCTCCGAGTCCGAGCGCGCGCTCAGCTTCTGCGAGGGCTATCCATAGTCTGCGCCACGTCCTGAACTTCGTATCCGGCGAGAAGATGCGCAACATTTCGTCACTCGCGTACCTCTCACACAGCGGATTGGCATATATACTGTAGTCTTTGTAAGGCATATTTCGTTCCTCCAAGTATATTATTGTACACCTTTTGAGCCGATTTGCCCATATGTCGTGGGCACTCGGGCACGACGCGCTTCCTTCGCATAATTATCAGAATAATTTATTAAATTCGAAATAGTTTTAATTTTCTGTTGACAAGGTGTGGTCATTGGCATATACTATCCATGCAATTATTTATTCTATTTTTCTTAGGGAGGTGATAGCATATGATAAATTCAGGCGATACTTCTTTCATCATCATCTGTACGGCGCTGGTATTCATCATGACGCCGGGGCTCGGATTCTTCTACGGCGGCCTCGGGCGCAGGAAGAACGTCGTCAGCAATATGATGAACTCGGCGTTCATCCTCGGCCTGGGCATAGTGATGTGGCTCGTACTCGGCTATTCAATGGCGTTTGGCGGCAACACAGGAGGCATCATCGGGTCGTTTGACCACATCCTCATGAACGGAATTTCTTTTACCGACCTGTCGGATCCGGAAGCTGAATCCGGCTCCATACCCGTCTTCGTCTTCGCGGTTTTCCAGATGGCGTTTGCGCTCATAACTCCAGCCATCATCACGGGGTCCGTGGCGGGCAGGATCAAGTTCAAGGCTCTGTTCTTCATCATCGCACTCTGGTCGATCATCGTCTATTATCCTCTCGCCCACATGGTATGGGGCGAGGGCGGTTTCATCGGACAGACCATAGGCGCGCTCGATTTTGCGGGTGGCGATGTAGTCCATATAAGCTCAGGTGTCAGCGGGCTCATTCTCGCGTTGCTTGTTGGAAAGAGGCAACAGTACGACGCCATATCGTACAGGGTGCACAACATACCTTTCGTGATGCTCGGTATGGCGCTTCTGTGGTTTGGATGGTTCGGTTTCAATGCCGGCTCGGCCCTCGCGGCCAATGACCTTGCGGGTCACGCTTTCCTGGTGACAGCGTTAGCAGCGGCAGCGGCGCTGGTGAGCTGGATGGTTATAGACGTTATCAAGGAAGGCAAGCCTACCCTCATCGGCGCGTGCACTGGTGTAGTCGCGGGGCTGGTTGGCATCACGCCGGCGGCCGGATTCGTCCCTGTATACGCCGCTCTCATCATCGGGCTCGCAGTATCGCCTGTCTGCTACTTAGGTATCGTTCTCATCAAGCGAGTACTCAAAATAGACGACGCGCTGGACGCCTTCGGTTGCCACGGCATAGGAGGCATATTCGGCGGCCTTATGACCGGATTGTTCGCGCAGGCCGCTATAGGTGGTACGGACGGGCTCGCCTACGGCAATCCCGCGCAGTTGGGAGCACAGGCTCTCGGCATCGTGATAACGATAGGTTGGACCGTGGCAGGTACGCTCGTATCCGCCGGCATCGTAAGGATATTCACGCCGCTCAGGGCGACTAAGCAGGAGGAGGTAGTCGGACTCGACACCTCGCAACACGGCGAATCAGCATACCCGTCATTCAACGGCCTCGACTGATAGGAGGTGGCACAAATGATTAAAATAGAAGCGATCGTTCGCGAAGAAAAGCTGGAAGAAGTGAAGACTGCTCTCGCGAATATGGAGGTGAACGGCATTTCGATATCACAGGTCATGGGGCACGGTAGCCAGAAGGGATACGTAGAGCTCGTCAGAGCGACCGAAGTTCCGGTCAACCTCATACCTAAGATCAAATTCGAAATTGTCGTCTCGTCCGAAGAATGGGAGCGCAAGACCATAGAAGCCATCAAAGAAGCCGCGTTTACGGGCGAGCCCGGCGACGGCAAGATATTCAGCTACGCACTCAGGACCGCTATAAGGATCAGGACAGGTGAGACGGGCTATGATGCATTGAACTGACGCCCCGCTCCTCCCGGACGCGGACGACGGCCTTGAATCCGCTTATTACAACTCCTCATATTTGTCTGACAGACCGCGTTTAACTATACGCGGTCTGCCGCACTTACGTGAGATTATCATGCCGGCATGACAATGTAATCAGGGTTTATCAAAGATATGTCATTGCGCCAACTATTGTGGTACAATAACCGCATGGCATTTGGTATTACATGATGATAAGGGGTTCATGATGATCATTACGAGGGAAATTGACTACGCGATCAGAATACTCAGGCAGCTTAGGGATGGAAAACTGAAGGCTACCCCTGAGGTCTGTCAGCTCGAAAACCTCCCGATTCACTTCGTCTACAGAATACTGAAAAAGCTCGACAACGCCGGCATCGTGGATATTACGCGGGGCAAAGACGGAGGGGCCCGGCTCACGCGCGATTTAGGGGAGATCACGATGTACGATCTGGTCGCCGCGCTCGGTGAGCGCAGATACGTAAGCGCTTGTACGAAACCCGGATACGATTGTGAATACCGCCGCGACCACGACGGCAAGTGCGGCGTGCATGACAACTTGACCGTCATGCAGGACAACCTCGACGATATGCTCAAGGGCAAGACGATCATACAGATAGTAGAGGACTGAAAACTACCCGGCAGGTTTTTTATTTGAAAATACACTATATTCACATTTGTAGTTCTTTTTCATTTCATAAATTTATACTTGACAAAAGTTATCTAGAATAATATCCTGATGACAGAAAACAATCACGTTATCAGAGGGGTGTATGAATATATCGGTCACAATAAAATTGAATTGATATGTGGAGTTGCAAAAGGAGGCAGGTAAGATGTTGTATGGAACAACAGAGGCGCACGAGGCTTTCCGGGCCAAAGTGCGGGAGTTTGCCGAAACGGAGGTGAAGCCGCTCACTTTCCTTATGGACAAGGAGAACGGTTTTCCCACCGAGCAGGTGAAGAAGATGGGAGAGTTCGGTTGGATGGGCATCCCGTTCCCCGAGGAATACGGGGGAATGGGGCTCGATTACATCAGTTACGCGATAGCTGTGGAGGAGCTCGCGAGGGTCGACGGAGGCACGGGCGTCATCGTGTCCGCGCACACTTCGCTCTGTTGCTGGCCCATCTTCGCGTACGGTACGGAGGAACAGAAGCGCAAATACCTCATCCCTCTCACCAGGGGCGAGAAGATCGGGGCCTTCGGGCTGACAGAACCCAACGCCGGCTCGGACGCAGGCGGCACGGAGACGACGGCCGACCGAGATGGGGACTATTACATTCTGAACGGCGGCAAGATATTCATCACGAACGCCGACAAGGCCGAGACCTATGTGGTGCTGGCTTCGACTTCGCCAGAGCTGGGGACGAGGGGCATCAGCGCTTTCATCGTCGAAAAGGGATGGGAAGGCTTCACCTTCGGTGACCACTACGACAAGCTCGGCATCAGGAGTTCATCGACCGCCGAGCTCGTGTTCAACAATGTGAAGATACCTAAGGAAAACCTGCTCGGCCGCGAGGGCGAAGGCTTTCGCATAGCGATGGCGACGCTCGACGGTGGGCGCATAGGCATAGCGGCGCAGGCGCTCGGAATCCAGCAGGGGGCGTATGAGTCCGCTCTCGAATACGCGAAGGAGCGCGTGCAGTTCGGCAAGCCGATAGCCTTCCAGCAGTCCATCAGCTTCAAGCTCGCCGACATGGCTACGAAGATACGGGCCGGCCGTCTGCTCGTCTATTCCTCCGCAGCGCTGAAAGATGAACACCTGCCCTACGGCGTGGAATCAGCCATGGCAAAGCAGTACGTCTCGGACCGGGGGCTTGAAATAGTCAACGACGCCCTCCAGATATATGGAGGCAACGGCTACCTGAAGGGTATGGACGTGGAGCGCATGTACCGCGACGCAAAGATATGTACGATATACGAAGGCACGAACGAGATACAGCGCGTGGTCATCGCTTCCCATATCGTAGGTAAGCCGCCCAAGGAGGCCGCCGTACAGGCTGCAAAGGCAGGCGCGATCACCGGTGAGCGCAAGAAAGAGATATTCAAGGAAGGCGAACCTAAGGATCAGGTGAAGGCACTCGTGGATGCGCTCATTAAGGACGGCTACGACTTCACCGTCGGCATAGATATAGGCACGCCCATTGCGCAGGCTGAGCGCGTCGTGAGCGCGGGAAAGGGTATAGGCGACAAGGAGAACATGAAGCTCGTCTATGAGCTCGCGGCGCAGGCCGGTGCTGCCATAGGCTCATCGCGTCCCGTGGCCGAGACGCTCAAATACCTGCCCATCAATCGCTATGTGGGCATGTCCGGGCAGAAGTTCACGGGCAACCTCTATATAGCATGCGGCATATCGGGGGCAGGCCAGCACCTAAAGGGCATCAAGACCGCCTCGACGATAGTCGCTATCAACAACAACCCGGGCGCACCTATATTCAAGAACTGTGACTACGGTATCGTAGGTGACGTACTCGAGATACTGCCGTTACTGACGAAAGCACTCGATAACGGCGAGCCTAAGCAGCCCGCGCCACCGATGAAAAAGATCCGCCGCCGCGCGCCTAAGAAACTACCGCCCGTGTGGAAACAGCACATCTGCAATGGTTGCGGCTACGAATACGTCCCCGACATCGGCGACATAGAGAACGGCGTCACGCCCGGCACACTCTTCGACAATCTGCCGGATGCGTGGATCTGCCCCGAGTGCGGCGAGGAAAAGGATCAGTTCATCGAAGTGTGAAACTAGCTCCATATATGGATATCTTTAAAAGGAGGATAATGCCATGCATAGTGTAAGACTTGTAACAGACAACCTTTACTGGGTCGGGGCCAACGAACATCGCCTAGACCTCTTCGAAAATATACACCCCCTGGACGGCATAGGGGTTTCCTACAATTCCTATCTGCTGCTGGACCAAAAGACCGTCCTGTTTGACACGGTGGACTGGGCCGTATGCAGACAGTATCTCGAGAACATAGAGTTCGTGCTGAATGGGCGCCCGCTCGACTATCTCGTCATCAACCATCTCGAGCCCGACCACGCAGCGTCGATAGAGGAGGTTCTCATCCGGCATCCCGAGACCACGGTCATATCGAACGAAAAGGCTTTCATGCAGATGAGACAGTTCGGATTCGACGCGATACTCGGCGACCGGTACGATGAGGTGCTCGAAGGAGACACCCGCACGTTCGGCGACCATACGGTGGCGTGGGTCTACGCACCGATGGTGCACTGGCCCGAGGCCATGGTCGCGCTGGACGTGACGAACGGAGCGCTGTTCTCCGCGGACGGATTTGGCAGCTTCAAGGCGCTCGATGGCGTGCTGTTCGCCGACGAGGTGGACTTTGACCGCGACTGGCTCGACGAGGCCCGACGCTATCTGACGAACATCGTCGGCAAGTACGGCCCGCACATCCAGGCCCTGCTCGCGAAGGCCGGGCCGCTGCTCCCGCAGGTCAAATACATCTGCCCCCTCCACGGCCCCGTCTGGCGCGAGGACTTCGGCTACATCATCGGCAAGTACGACAAGTGGAGCCGGTACGAGCCCGAGGTGGACGGCGTGCTCATCATCTACGCATCGATGTACGGCAATACGGAGAGCGTGGCCGTCGCCCTCGCCGCCAAGCTGAGGGAGCGCGGCGTCAAGGACGTGAAGGTTCGCGACGTGTCGAGCACGCACGTGTCGTGGCTCATCTCCGAGACCTTCAAATATAGCCACGTCGTAATCGCGTCCGTGACCTACAACCTCGGCATATACCCGCTCATCCACAACTACCTCATGGACATGAAGGCCCTGAACCTGCAGCAGCGCACGTTCGCCGTCATCGAGAATGGGACGTGGGCGCCTAAGGCCGGCGACCTGATCCGCGAGTTTCTCGATAAGGAACTGAAGCAGATGACCGTGCTGAACGACGAGCTGACCATCAACTCGCACCTGCCGGCGGACAATGAATCCGAACTCGACTCGATGGCCGACAGCATCGCCGAATCCGTCAATGAGGAAAGCAAGGCCAGAGCCGCGGCGCAAGCGTAGTCAGCGTATACGGTATACCTCGCGGCCGGGGTCGTCAGACAGCGCGTCCCAGACCTCATCGCGCATATAGTCGGGATAGACATGGTCTATCCCGACTATTTCTTCCCGCGAGAAGAACTTCAGCCCGTCCAGTACCTGATCGTCCCCAAGCTCCGGATCTTCGCCGAGCTCCGGATGCCCCCCTATCACCTTGCCGATGAAGAAGTTCACAAAGCGTTGCCCGCGCTCCGACACCTCCTCGACGTGCCACAACAGGCGTCCGACGTGAATGATGAGGCCCGTCTCCTCAAGCACCTCGCGTATCGCGGCGTCGCGCGAACTCTCGCCGTCCTCAATGGCCCCGCCCGGCACCATCCATATATCCCTGCCGTCGTGATGCTGCCTCACGAGCAGTACCCTTCCTTGATTGTCCGGTATTACGATTCTGACTCCGCCTGCCCACATGGTAATCACCTTTCTTGATGCTTTGCTCATAATTCTGTCTTTAGGTAACTTCTAAAAACTATCATTGTCGATATTATCATATGCTACGCGCACCATCAATAATGGAAATGTATTATACTATTTGTGGAGGTAAGCTGATGGACAAGGGTATGAACAGTGTACGCGAGGTGGCGGAAGCCGCGAAAAGGGATAGCTTTCATCTTGCCGCTGTGAGCGAGGATGTCAGGGATGATGCCCTGCGACGCGTCGCCATAGCGCTCGACGAGAGTCACGGCGCAATCATTGCGGAGAACGAAAAGGATCTCGTAGCGGCGCACGCGGACGATCTGCCGGAGCCGATAGTAAAGCGCCTGAAATTCGGAGAGGACAAGATCGGGGACGTGATTGCGGGTATACATGACCTCGTCCACCTGCCCGATCCCGTCGGTAGAACGCTCAGCAGAAGGCAGCTTGACGAGGGGCTCATACTCGAACAGATAACCTGCCCGATCGGTGTCATCGGCGTCATATTCGAATCGCGTCCCGACGCCCTCGTCCAGATCGCTTCGCTCTGCATCAAGAGCGGCAACTGCGCTGTACTGAAAGGCGGCAGTGAGGCCAAGCACACGAACCGCATATTGTTCGAAAAGATACACGCAGCGGGTATGAGCGCTGGACTGCCGGAAGGCTTTCTCTCGCTTCTTGAATCCCGCGAGGAGATCGCGGGACTGCTCGGTTGCCATGAATACGTGGACCTTGTCATCCCGCGCGGCTCAAACGCGTTCGTACGCCACATAATGAACAGCAGCGAGATACCCGTCATGGGACACGCGGATGGCGTCTGCCACGTCTACGTCGACAAAGCCGCCGACATCGCGAAGGCCGTACCCATCATACGAGACAGCAAGGTGCAGTACGCGGCAGCGTGCAACGCGGTGGAGACCGTGCTCGTACACTCGGACGTCGCTGAATCACTGCTACCCCCTCTCGAAAAGGAGCTTAGGGAACGCGAGGTCGTGGTACGTGGCACGGACAGGGTGGCACAGATTATCGCGGGCGTGGACGCGGCGTCAGAGGATGACTGGACGATGGAATATCTGGACTTTATAGTGAGCGTGAATATCGTCGATGACCTGGGCGAAGCGATCGACCATATCAACACCTATGGCTCGCACCATACCGACTGCATCATAACAGAGGATGCCGTAGCCGCGGAGAGATTCATGGAGCTGGTAGACTCGGCGGGAGTGTATCAGAACTGTTCAACCAGGTTCGCGGACGGGTTCCGCTATGGGCTCGGCGCTGAAGTCGGTATAAGCACGGGCAAACTGCACGCACGCGGGCCCGTCGGGCTGGACGGCCTTACGACCTACAAGTACAGGCTGTACGGCGGCGGCCATATCGTGGCCGATTATGCCGAAGGCCGACGGTCATTTTGCTTCAAGGAACTCCAATAGATTCTGCGCCACAGGGTAGCCATAACGGTGATTGCCGCGGCTGAAGCGATCATGATCCACACCCACAATGCGAGGTTCATGGTATCGCCCGTATCTGACGTTCCGCCACCATCGTCACCTTCACCATCATTACTGCCATTCCCATCATTACCGTTGTCATTGCCGCCGTTGTCATTACCGCTGCCACCACCGCCTCCATCGTCTCCATCGCTACCGCCGTTAGGATTTGTGATAGCGGAATTGGTGACCGTAATCTCCGTCTCAGATCCGTCGGACACTCTCACTGAGACCGCGGAGTACGACGCAGTCCAAGTACCTTCGACACCGGTCTCATTTATGTCATATACGCCGACCGGTATATTGGTCAGCGCCTTCTCATAATGATTCGTTTCGTCCAGGGTGAATGTGAATATGTTGTGCCGGTCGCGTTCGTCCGTCAGAGTCACGGTATAGACCGCGCCGGGCGAGGGCATGACCGTCCGGCCATTCACCTCCACGACCTTTTTCACCTTGACATTGCCCACATGCTGGCGATTCACGACATCCAGGATCACCGTATCGCCCGGCGGTACGACGATGGAGCCCTCCTCGCATGATACGAGCGAATACCTTTCGTCGTACAGTTCCGAAACATCGTACCTTCCAGCGGGGAGCTCTATCTCACCGGTGGTATAGCCGTTCACTCCGTTGAAAATGGCACCCTGCAGACCGATAGAGGCGGCGGTAACGCCGCCCTTACTGAGACCAATCACGAACAGGTCGCGATTCAGAGGGGCTACCTCCGTGCCGTCGGCAAGCTGTACGGTTTTCCTGATCTTCACTTTGCCAGGCTCCTGCTGATTTTTGATCCAGATGTTCGCGTAGTTTGCCTTAGGATCGCCGTGATATATCGTAATCTCATCGTCCGATTGCGACACGAATCTGTATCGGTGATTGGCCGGATTCTTATCCTCCGCCACGGTATAAGCTCCGTCGGTAACGGCCGCCGTCATAGTCCAGTGGTTTGACGAGTTGAGGGTGAACCTGTATATCGGCTTACCCGTCGCCGCGGGCGTCGGAGTCAATGACACGGTGAACTCGTCGCCCTCCGTGGGCGTCACCACGTTGCCGTCGGCATCCAGCATGATCTTTGTCACAGACACATGGCCCCGGCCGAGAGGAACACCGCCATGCAGCTGCAACTGGGCTTTGCCATAGATATCCCCCTTTACGCCTTTATCCATAAGCCCGACAAAAGCCTGCACCTCCGTCCACTCATGTCCCCCATTCGTGCTGGCGGGGTCTCCATACACGACGAGCTGTGGGGTAGCTTGCGTGTATGTGACATCGTTCGCACGCGCCGACGCGTTCACAGCGATGCCGCTCAGATCCTCGTACCTGTCAATTTCAGGGACTTTAAGCCAGAAGCGCTGACCCGCAGTCACATAGGGGGCCTTGTATTGATCTGTGGTCGTCAATTCTGGATAGCCATACTCCGTGGCTTTATCCAGCTCGGCGATCGAAGGTGAACCGCCATTGTCCTTGACGAAGTCTATCGAACCGTGGTTGCGCCCGGATAGACTGAGGAAAATTTTGTCCATCCCGCTATTGACATCAGGGTTTGTGCTCTCCACCGTGAGCGGTCCGTAGAAATAATGCTTTGTAGATAACGCGCTGTCCGTAACGAAGTCCGCCGATCTGTTATCGATGGTAAGATTCATCTGCATACCCAGAGGCGCCGGATTCGCCGCGTATCTGTTCGCATCCGCGATGAGGGCCTTTTCGAGGTTGTACATCTTCCTCTGGTCGTCCGGACTCAACTTCGTGCTCATGATGCTGACCATTGGATCCGAAAAGTGCCAGATGGCGAGCTTCGTCGCCACGAGCGCGATCTTTGCGTCTATGGCAGTATCTGAGGGCGATAGGTTCGGGTAGCGCGCTCTCAAGCTGTTCACGCTCTCGTTGTTAACGGACAGGCCCGTACCATCGCCATAGTACCCATTGGCTAGAAGCCACATGATCTGGTCCTGATTATTGAGGAAGTTCGGAGCTTCGCTATCCAGGTCCGCGGTATCCGCTGTCGCTATCACATAGCCGCTCACCTGATCGACATACGGGCTCGGGTGGGTGATGTGGCTCGATGAATGGAAGCGTACGGTGGCCGCAGCGCAGTATAGCTGTCTGATGACGGTATTGCCGTCTTTGTCTTTGAGTACACCCAGCTGTATATCGGAAGGGCCAACACTCACCTTCCCTTCTGAATCCATGACGAGATACGTGATCTGTATGTTGTCGTCGTAATTCACTACAGCGTCGAAGGTTGCGGCGCCCACCGAGTCCGCCGCGAGGGATGAGCCATCCTCTGCGGAGTTACGAACCATACCACAGATCAATACGGACACGAGTACCGCGAACACAAGCGTAAACGATATGCCTTTGTTTCTCATCACATTGCCCCCTGTCTGCTATTCGCACTTATATTCTACCATATAATTTTATAAGTGCACGGGGCTTTATTGCTCTTATTTGCTCACTTCTTATTTGATTTTGGAAGCCTGAATCCTCGCCATTCCAATGGGCTCCAGGCTTCCTAATTCCTCAAATGTCAAAGCTGGGATTTTACCATATAGACGATCACGGTCACAATATCGTCCTTAAATCTTACGTATATGAATGACTTGGTAACCCGCGTTCGGATCACTATGCGCTTTAGTTTTTAAGTCATTATAAAGATCAGCATGAGTCGCATATTCATCTTCGAGTCCACTAAGACCGTAGGCGACATAGACCGCGCTCTTGCCGGTAACGACACCTTCCGGGTAATATCTATAGAGGAATGACTGAGCATTGAGGATGCTATATGACGCGTCCGCGGGGATATAGAAACCCAACTCCGTATACCCAGGCGTTGTTTCATAAGGGATAAAAGGGGTTCCCGTCAACTCGGCTGCCTTCTCTGCGAATAATGTACGTGCATCTTTACTATTCGGATATGAAACAGCGGGATCATAATTCTCTATATTAATGAACATGGATATACGGTTAGGGTTGATGAACTTCAGGTTAGTACTCCAGGGAGGGTTCCCTGCACTCGATGCAGGTTCTCCATCCACCAAATAGTTACTCCATTTTGAACTCGGATCTTTCGGAAGTCCTTTTCCTAGCGTACCGTCGGCATACATTTCATCAATCACCGTGCGATAGGCCGCAATCGCGTTGCGGGCGTCCGCGATGTACTTTTTGTCATTCGCCTTGTCGATGTAGCCGGTCAGTGCGGGGATGGCGATGGCCGCGAGGATCGCGAGGATGACGAGGACTACGATGACCTCGACGAGGGTGAAGCCTGCGCGCCCTCTCATATTCGTTATCTGCTTCTTTAGAATCATGTTCATGTGATGCTCCCTTCCTTGCTATCTATTGATATTTATATTGCGAGA
>JAISLZ010000051.1 GCA_031277015.1 Eubacteriales Family XIII. Incertae Sedis bacterium
CGCGACAGCGTGACGCCATAGCCGTGAGTGTACTTGAGGTGGAGGTTCATCCACTGCTGCGGTATCTTCGACTCGTCTATCTCACGCGCGGACAGGAAGGTCTGCGTGTACTCGCCGTTGATCATATACCTGTCGACATCCACGTCGTTGAACGTGTAATACTGCCGGATCGACTGCGAGTTGTTGTAATATATCTTCGTCGGGTCGTAGTCGTTGATACGGATGTTCTTGATCGTGTCCATGTTGGCCTTGACTTCCTCGCTCGTGAGGTCGTTCTGAGCCGGGAACTCGTCAATCGTAACATCGCGCAGGTCGTAGGCCATCTGCGTGAATTCGATGTTGTTCGCGAGGTAGCCTTTCTCCATCTCGATCTCGTTCGGCGATACAGCGAGGTTCTGGACTACCGCGCCCGCTATGCCGCCCACGATGCCTACGGCTATCATGATGCCCGGCACGATAATCGACGTTTTGACGCGCCGCCTCCTGATGCCGACGCCGAACATAATTGCCGAGAGCAGTGACAGGACGATGACCGCCCGGTACATCCATAGGGTGATGTTGATGTCCGTGAAGCCAGCGCCGTATACGACGCCGTTCGTCGAATACAGCAGATCAAACTGCGCCAGGAAGAAATAAACCCCTAGCATGACGAAGAATATGACACCGATGACGGTTATCTGCTTTGACGCTATGTGGATGAGATCCTTTATCCCGGCAGAACTCTGCTGCCTCGGCCCGGCGCTGTAATTGCCGCCCGCCCCGCTGATGTCGATGCCCAGCGCACGCATGAACTCCTGCATGCCGGGGCTCTGCTGCCTCTGAGTCTCCTCCTCAACAGGCTCTCCGTCAATGAGCTTGGGCTTCAGCACGCTCAGCAGGAAGAAATAATATATGAACGTGATGAGGGCAAACATGACTATGGCCACGATGACCGTAGTGTTGAGCTCTTTGATGAACGAGAGCTTGAACGTATAGAACGAAATGTCGTTGCCGAAGATCGGGTCTTTGATACTGAACGGTTTTGCGTGCATGAATTGCAGGGACTTGAACCAGAGGTTTGTCGTCGCGAAGTACGTGACGACGAGCGACGCGAATACGGCCATGATGTTGCCGACACGCTTCTGCCCTTTTTCGCCCATGGTCTCCGAGGCTATGCTGACCCTTTTTTTGTAGCCTCTGCGTATCGCGCGCAGATAGATGATGCCTATGAACGTGACAATAAGGAATGTCGGCACGCCTATCTTGAGCTCCGTGAATAGCTGTTTGAAAAATACATCGGAATAATCCAGGTTGCTGAACCACAGATAGTCCGTTATGAAGCCCGAAAGCGCGGCAAGCGCAATAATCGCGATCACTACCACCAGGATGATGATCAGCAATAACTTCTTGATCCCGCTTCTATTGTTCATATTTCCTCCATTGCTGTTCCGGGGCTGTCTTTGATTACCCGCACCCTGTCTTGGCATTTTCACCGTAGACCGGGGACGTTTAACTGATGTTTTCATAATCACTTACCTTATATGTCTCCGAATCCGGAGTGAGCATATACAGCCGCCCGAAAGCGCGCTGTACGGGAACGCCATCCATTGCCTCCGTGAGCGTCTCATTAGTCCACACATAGAGATCATCGCCATTTTTCCTGATATTGCCTATGCCTAGAAGATCAACGGATATCTGAGATACCGAGGCTACATACTCCGCAACCTTTTTTTCCGCGGGGCTTCCCACCGCGATGGTAGCGAGAAAATTCGTGTTGCCACTATTGACGTAATCGACCAGGCCCGAGTCAAATCTGATGACCGCCGCAACCGCCGATTCATCGTAGAGCAACGGTCCCTGTGTGCCGTCCTTCCAGTGGTCGTCACCCAATGGCTTTGCGGCGGCGGCGCCTTCGATGGCATACCTGACGCCCTCCTGCCATGACGCACCCGGATCGTATTTCACCTCTCTAATATTGTAATTGTTGTACAATTGACTGCTTATGAGGGCGTCACCGTCGCTGATGGGCATGATATAACCACTGTCAGCCGATGAACGTACACCATCATTGTCATCCGCCGCGCTCGATTCATTATCCGCGATTCCCGTTACCTGCATGAATTTGGTAATCCCTTTGTTGATGAGTTCGGACGCACCCGAGTCGGGTGCAAAGGTACGAATCACGAGACACACGGCCACGATGATGGCGATAATTATCAATATATCGACGACTATTATTACGGCTTTGTTCGGCCTTTTACGAACCACCGACGTATGCGCTTTGCCTTTCTTAGCTGCAGATACCGTAGCCTCTTTGGGAGTGGCTAGTTCCTCCCGCTTCTCCGGCGCTACCGCCGGAGAAGCGGGAGGAGTATCTACGGATGCTATAGCCGCCGTAACGGGCGGCGTACTACGATCCGCTTTGGAAGTATTCACGACAGGTTTGTGCGCTTCGGGCGTCTTGCTCTCCGGAACTTTGAAGACATCCTTCGCATCTTCAGGCGTCTCGTCAAACGGGAAAACCACAGGTTTGTTGACGATATCTGGCGCCTGCCTGCGGCTCGAAACAGGAGCGGAAGCCATACCTGTCACGGGGGCGGGCTTGAGCGGAGGCTCCATGGGCTGAGCCGGAGACGCGGTGGAGGCGGCAGGCGCAGCGGGCGCGGTGGGCTGCACCAATGGAGGCGCCACCGTGGGCCGTACCAAAGGAGGTACGGCGGTCTGCGCCGCCACGGGCTGAGCCTGTTCAGGCGCGTCGGGTACAGGTCGCCGCGCAGATGCCGCGGGGGCTTCTGGCTGCGCCAATGGAGGCGTTATAGGCTGAGCCGCTTCCGGTGTTGTACGTACAGGAGTAGCGGGAGCGGATGGTTCAGGCGTAGCCACGGGTACAGTTTGAACAGGAATGGAGGGTTCAGTCTGAGTAAGCGCATCAGCGGTAGAACGCGACAGGAACACCGCGGATGCCGCCGGCTGAACCAGTGGCGTGAGTGATGGAGCCTGTTTGACGGAGGATCCGCGCACCGGCATTGTCGGCTGGGCCTGAGAGGCAGCGGGGAGGTCTGTCTGATTGGCTACAGGCTCCAATATAGGAGGGGTGTTCGCAGGATCAAATAACGGGGCGACGTCATCTGTCGTCGTAGCCTTGAATGTCACGTTGTCAGAAGTCGGTTCATACGTGAAAGGATTCGCAAAACTCGTATCAAATATGCCGACCTGCAGTCCAGTCTGTGTAGCTTCCGGAGAGATCGGTTCCTTCCCCGCCGTAAACGGGCTTACCGAAGGGGAAACCTCGGGGACAGACGCCTTCTCATCGGCCATCGCATTCATCAATGAAGCTGATGACGACTCAGATGGGATAGCATCGAAAAAAGGATTTGCAAAATCCGTTACGAATATGCTACCGTATATCGGAGTTTCTGCGGACGCTGGATGCTCTTGAACCATATCAACAGGCCGGCCAGCCAAATAGCTTGGTGCCTGTTCACCGTTGCCGTCATCCGTTATCGCCGAAACGGCGGGATCGTAATCCTTATGTTCATATTCCCACGCGATATCACCCTCTCCATGCTTGAACCCAAAGGCCCTCCTATTCGTGTCATTTTCATCAGGAACAGCGAAGGAATTGCCACCAAAATGCGCATACGGGTCAAAACTCTCAGGCTCACTGGATTGAGACCTCGGAGAGGGCGCCATCTTTGGAATCGGCTCGGACGCGGGTGCGTATTCCTGTTCAGGCTTGGACGCGGCCACAGACACAGCGCCGGCGGACAACGCTTCCTGCATCTCCATATCGGCCTTGCGCAAATACGCCTGGATACGCTCGTCCGCAGTAATTCTGGCATTTTCACCGGTCACCAACACCTTGGGAGTCGGCTCCGGCGGGGTCATTATTTTCTCGTTTATGCGATTGCGTGCCTCATCTATCTCCGTCTGCCTATCCTGTATCTTTCCAAATTCCTCGTCGAGCAACTCCTGAAAGTCTTCATTCTTTTTTGCTGCGGCAAAAGCCGCGTTCCCGTATTCGTTTGTGCGCAGATGGAATGTATCGTCGTGGAAGATGCTTCCCGACTTTTCCTCACGTTTACGCGCGGCGGCCGCGCTCGCCTGTTCGTCAGCCATCGCGGTAATCGACGCGGCCGGTGAAGGGGCCTGCTGGCTATCGTTGACATTCCATTTGAAATCTATATTCTCCGCCTTGCGCTTTTGATCCTGGTAATGGAACGCGTCGCTTTCCCAACTGAAATCAAACTTCGCGACCGAGGCGGCTTCCGATGGACTCTCGAAAAGTGTCGTCTGTACAGGTTCATTGGTCAACGGAGCATAGGACATGGGCTGAAACGCCGGACTGTTGGCGGTACCCTTTGCCACAGAGCTGCCGGCCGATGGCGACGGCGAAAACGATGAGCCGGATGGCACGCTTGAATAATCAAAAGTGACGGGTTTCACCGGCGATCCACAAACGTTACATACTTTTGCCCCATCATTGACCCGATTACCGCATGTATTGCAAAACATAGATATTCCTCCAACATTCATTTGCTCCGACATCAATTCGGAAAACTGCGGCAAGCCAACGATGGCTTCCGGCGGTGTAGATGCTTTGTTATCAGTTCAAGTTCACGATTATACAATAAGTGCATTTGGTTGAATTATATCGTATTATCGTTGACAGAGCAATAACCGCGTGTTAAGATGTTTATCGCCATCTATAAATGATACAATGTTATTTGCAGATGGCGCTCCAGCATCCTCGTCAATACAGAATTGTCGTGGACAAAGGGATCTGCATTGCAGAAGTAAATCACGCTCGCTTAGCTCAGTTGGTAGAGCACCTGACTCTTAATCAGGGTGTCTAGGGTTCGAACCCCTAAGCGGGTACCACGTAAAAGCTCTGGAATTTCAACAATCCCGGGGCTTTTTGCTTTTTTTGACAAACGCCGAATATGCCGCTACTACCCCATTTTTACCCCAACTGGGTTTCAAAACTTTTTTCGGTGTGCGATTTATACGGTATCAAAACGGCGGGCGGCCATCGCGGTTCAGCGTGGGCGGGAATGGCGGTATAGATTTACCGAGATGGGTTCAACGGCTTTCCGACCAATAAAAAATCGGCTGATAGAATTATCTTAACTAGTGAGATTCAACCGTCGCAAAAAGTACCGTTGCTGTATTGCGAAAGTCGATTGATAAGGTTACGCATTTGCTTTGACAAAGACATCCTT
>JAISLZ010000079.1 GCA_031277015.1 Eubacteriales Family XIII. Incertae Sedis bacterium
GACGGGGAGATCGTCACGCTCGCGCGCCTGCGCGAGGCCACGTCGCACGTCGCTGATAAACACGGGCAGTACGATCACCAGAGCCTGCTTGACCCCCGGAGCCATATAGAGGTCATAGACGGTTTTCGCGCGGACCTCATCTCGGGCGCGAAGGCGCGTGTCGCGGAAGCTTGGCGGGGGTATTCCGCCTCCAAACGCGCCATGGATGGGCTGCTGGCGGGTGAGGCGAAGTCGAGGAGGGAACTCGACTTCCTGCGTTTCGAGGTGGGCGACATAGACGCGGCGCGGCCGCGGCCGGGCGAATACGAGACGCTGAAGGACGAGCTGAAGGTGATGCAAAACAGCGAGCGGATATTTGAAGCGCTGTCCTCTGCGTACGAATCCGTCTCGGGTGGCGCGGCGTCGGCTTCGGACAGCCTCGCGCGCGCCGTGGGCGACCTGCGCGCGGTGTCAGATATATCAGGCGAGTACAAAGCCATGGGGGAGACGGCGTCCGAGGCCGCGTACATGGTCGGGGAGCTCTCCGGCGCCATTCGCTCCAGGCTCGACTCGCTAGAGTTTTCCGAGCAGGCGATCAACGACACGATAGCCAGGATAGACGTGTTGGAACGGCTCATGTCCAAGTACGGCAGGACGATAGAGGATGTGCTAGAGTATCGGGAGAAGGCGGTGGAGCGCCTTTCGAAGATCGAGAATATAGACGAAGAGAAGGGGCGGCTCGCGCGGGAACTGGGCGCTATGGAATCCGCGCTCGCGTCGGAATCGCTCGCCCTCACAGGCCTGCGCAGGCAGGCCGCCGCGGAGCTTGAAGAGGGGGTTACGAAGGAGCTGCGGGAGCTGAATTTTTCCGACGCCGTCTTCACTGTCTCGTTCGCGAAGGGCTACGGCGCCGCGCCAGGAGGCGATAGCGCGCGCATAGGCGGTGACGCGTCCGGAGTTCGGCGCCTCACCTCGGAAATCTCCGCTCCATCAACGGGCGATAGCGCGCGCATAGGCGGTGACGCGTCCGGAGTTCGGCGCTCCACCTCGGAAATCTCCGCTCCATCGACAGGCGATAGCGCGCGCATAGGCGGCGACGCGTCCGGAGATATTGGCAAAGATAACAGCGCGCAAGCCGGGCGCGACGGATATGCCTGCGCCGTTGATCCCGCCGATTTCACGGAGAACGGCATAGACGATGTGGAGTTTCTCATCTCGGCCAACAAAGGCCAGCCTCCCCTCCCTGTCGCCAAGTCGGCGTCGGGCGGCGAGCTCTCGCGCATCATGCTCGCGCTGAAATCCGTCATCGGCGAGTTCGACCGCATACCCACGATGGTCTTTGACGAGATAGACGCGGGCATCAGCGGCGTGACAGCGAGCGTCGTCGGCGGGAAGCTGAAGCGCATGGCGCGCGGCAGGCAGATACTCTGCATCACCCATCTGCCGCAGATAGCGGCCTTTGCCGACCACCATTATGTGATAGAGAAGCGCAGCGATGATTCGGATACGTACACGACGCTCGCGGAGCTCACGGACGAGGGGCGCGTAGGCGAGATAGCGCGCCTCATCGGCGGCAGCACGGTCACGCGCGCCACCACGGACAGCGCCCGCGAGCTCATCGCCGCGTCGTGCGCGGAGCCCTCGGAATCCTAGGTCGGCGCGCCCGTCTTCGTCCCCGCGACGCCCGCGAGTATGTTACAATATTAACAATAATACACGGCGAAGTCGAAAGGAGACGGTGAGCAGATGATTTATTCCAGCGAAGTCGAGGCCATGTGCACTGTGGCGAAAGGCGCAGACCACGGGCCCGCGCCCATACCCGAAGAGGGCAGATGGGTCCAGGCGAAACAGATAGGCGACATCAGCGGCCTGACTCACGGAGTGGGTTGGTGCGCGCCGCAGCAGGGGGGCTGCAAGCTGACTTTGAACGTCAAGGACGGCGTTATCGAGGAGTCCCTCATAGAGACTATAGGGTGCAGCGGCATGACGCACAGCGCGGCCATGGCCGCCGAGATACTCCAGGGCAAGACGATACTCGAGGCGCTGAACACGGACCTCGTGTGCGACGCGATCAACACTGCGATGCGCGAGCTCTTCTTGCAGATCGCCTACGGGCGCACACAGACGGCCTTCTCCGAGGGCGGGCTGCCCGTCGGAGCGGGGCTCGAGGACCTGGGCAAGGGCCTGCGCAGCCAGATAGGCACGATGTACGGCACGAAGGCCAAGGGCGTGCGCTACCTCGAAATGGCCGAGGGCTACGTGACGAGGCTCGCCCTGGGCGAGGACGGCACGGTCATAGGCTACGAGTTCGTCCACCTCGGCAAGGCCATGCAGGCCATCAAAAAGGGAGTGGACGCCAATCAAGCCATCAAGGACGCGACCGGCAACTACGGCAGGTTCGACGAGGCGGTGAGGTATATAGACCCCAGAGAAGAATGAATCGTGCACGCCTTGTCAGAGACGAAAAATCCTACACACTTAATTTGGATATTTAATATAAAAACTACGGAGGGATGAAATGGCTACTTTTGAAAGTTATGAAAGAAGAATAGGGCAGATCGAGCCTGTGCTCAGCGAGTACGGCATCGGGACGCTCGACGATGCGCTGAAGCTCTGCACGGACGCGGGGTTTGACCCGCGCGAGATAGTCAGGGGCGTGCAGCCCATCGCGTTCGACAACGCGGGGTGGGCATACACCCTCGGCGCGGCCATCGCGCTGAAGAAGGGCACGAAAGCCGCCGCCGCCGCCGCTTCGGACATAGGCATCGGCCTACAGGCGTTCTGCATACCCGGCAGCGTCGCGGACGACCGCAAGGTCGGCATAGGCCACGGCAACCTCGCGGCCATGCTGCTCACAGAGGATACGCAGTGCTTCGCCTTCCTCGCGGGCCACGAGAGCTTTGCGGCCGCGGAGGGCGCCATCGGTATCGCGCGGAACGCGAACAAGAGCCGCAAGAACCCGCTGCGCGTCATCCTCAACGGCCTGGGCAAGGACGCCGCTCAGATCATCTCGCGCATCAACGGATTCACCTATGTGAAGACGCGGTTCGACTACGCGGCCGGCGCCATAGCCGTCACGGACGAGATCGCCTACTCGAAAGGCGAGCGCGCCGGGGTCCGCTGCTACGGCGCCGACGACGTACGCGAGGGCGTGGCTATCATGCACATCGAGGGCGTGGACGTCTCCATCACGGGCAACTCCACGAACCCGACGCGCTTCCAACATCCCGTCGCCGGGACGTACAAGAAAGAATGCGTGGCGAACGGCAGGAAATATTTCTCCGTCGCGTCGGGCGGCGGCACGGGCAGGACCCTGCACCCCGACAATATGGCTGCCGGCCCCGCCTCCTATGGCATGACCGACACGATGGGGCGCATGCACTCTGACGCGCAGTTCGCGGGCTCAAGCTCCGTCCCCGCGCATGTCGAGATGATGGGTTTTCTCGGCATGGGCAACAACCCGATGGTCGGCGCCTCCGTCGCCGTCGCTGTCGCCGTGGAGGAAAGCTACAGATAGGGCGGGGGCCTTATACAATCCCGCTTTGGCGCGGCACTTGGGACGGGCAGCCCGAATCCCTAATCCGATGCACAGAAAGCATTTTGCTTAGCGGCCACAGACTGGATGATGCTGAAATTTTACAACGCGCGGCGAGAGGCATATTATATTTGTGGAATGAATATGACTGAATCAGCTTGCTAGGGATTTCGCGAATGTCGTCGGAGGCCACACAGGGCTACTTCCAGGTTCAGTAGTCGGCGAGCGATGCTGCGTATTTTGAAAAATCACGGCCGTATGCCCGCAGTATGGTCTCCTGCGCGGCGCGAACTGCTCCAAAACCCGCACGATCAGTAACGTGGGATGCAACTACGGCCGGCATGCCGCCGACGTAAATGTATTCTCTCAATCTATGTAGCAATTTTTCATGGAGCGTCCTGTAGGCGGACGGCGGGCTTTCATGAACGAATGACGAAAGCTCATCCTCCTCACGAGCACGCAGGAATTCATCGAACGACATAGGAAATATGTTCAGGAATTCAACCTTGCCGACCGGGAATGATTCGTGTTCATGCAGCATGATGCCAAGGGTGGATCCTGCCGCTGCAATATGATATTCAGGAGCTTCCTCGCAAAAATATTTTAGCGCGAGCAGCGCACGCGGGCATGCCTGAACCTCATCGAATACTATGAGAGTCCCTCCCGGACAGCGGTCTCTGTTTCAGCCGCGAGCAGTGGTACAACCTCCTTGGGCCAAACCGGCAGGCCTCTCAACCCATATGCATTATATTATATCCTCCATACGACTTCACATTTTCAGGGCATATTCTAGCATAAAATGGAACGAAATCAGGACAAGTTGATGCGTAAAAGGGGATCTCGTACGTCATGGCGGCGCGCGGTTATATTAAAATTAAAACAAATGTTTGCGCTATCCGTTGTTGCAGCGGCGGGAATTGTGGTAACATGGGGTCATGCGGATAATAGGTATTGACCCCGGATATGCGATACTCGGCTACGGCGTCGTCGACAAAGCGCCGAACAGATATTCCCTCGTGGAGTGCGGCGTGCTCATGACGGGCAAGGACGAGCCCATGCCGATGCGACTGAAGCGCATCTACTCGATGCTGATGGACGTCATCGCCGATTTCGGGCCGGGCGCGGCGGCGGTGGAGGAGCTGTTCTTCAACAGCAACGCCAAGACCGCCATCCGCGTGGGGGAGGCGAGGGGCGCGGCCATACTCGCCTGCGCGAACTCGGGGCTGGACGTCTACGAGTATACGCCGTTGCAGATCAAGCAGGCCATCGCGGGCTACGGCCGCGCGGACAAGCGCCAGATGCAGGAGCTCGTAAGGCGCATATGCGGTCTCGCCGAAGTCCCGTCGCCCGACGACGCCGCCGACGCGGTGGCCGCCGCCATCTGCCACGGCAATTCGGCGGGCTTCATCGAGAGGGTCAAGGGCGCGGTAGGGGACGTGAAGGCATGAAATACTTTCTATATGCCGTCGGAGGCAAAAAATGATAAGCTACGTCCACGGAAAACTTGCGTACAAGCTGGAAAACTCCATCGTCATAGATACGGGCGGAGTGGGCTACGAAATATTCGTGCCAGGCAACTCGTCCGTCCTTCTCGCGAAGGAGGGGGAGGAAACGCGCGTGTTCACGGTCATGATAGTGAAGGAGGACGAGATGAGCCTGTACGGATTCCCGGACAGGGAGTCGGTGAACTTCTTCCGCCTGCTGCTGACCGTGAGCGGTGTCGGTGCGAAGGCCGCGATGGCCATACTCTCGGCGCTGCCAGTGGACGAGGCGGTCAGGGCCATCACGTTCGGTGATGCGACGCTACTCACTCGTGCGCAGGGTGTCGGCAAGAAGTCCGCCGAGCGCATCATACTCGAGCTTTCAGACAAAGTGGGGAAGGTGCCGGGCGTCCCGTCAGCCGCCGCCGCAGGGATGGGAGCGGACGATCCTAAGGCCGAGGCCATAGAGGTCCTGCTGACGCTCGGCTACACGCGCTCCGAAGCGGGCGCGGCCATCATGGGCGTAGGAGAAGAAGGCCTCAAGGCGGAGGAATACGTGACGCTGGCGCTCAGGAGCATGGGGTAGATGGATAATAACGATAGAGTAGTAAGCGCCGCCAATATAGCCAGGGATGATGAATACGCAGATGCGAGCCTGCGCCCTAAGCGGCTTAGCGAATATATCGGCCAGAGGAACGTGACGGACAACCTGAAGGTTTTCATCGGCGCTGCCGTCTCGCGCGGCGACGCACTCGATCACGTGCTGTTCTACGGTCCGCCGGGCCTCGGCAAGACTACGCTTGCAGGGATCATCGCAAACGAGCTCGGCGTCGACCTGCGCATCACATCGGGCCCTGCGATAGAGCGGGCGGGCGACCTCGCCGCACTCCTGACCAACCTCAACGAGGGTGACGTGCTATTCATCGACGAGATACACCGTCTGAACCGCAATGCCGAGGAGATACTGTACTCGGCCATGGAGGACTATGAGATTGATATGATAGTCGGCAAAGGTCCGTCGGCTAGGTCATACCGCATTGACCTGAAGAAGTTCACGCTCATAGGCGCTACGACACGGGCGGGCAACCTGTCCGCGCCGCTTCGCGACCGCTTCGGCATCATCAGCAAGTTCGAACTGTACACTCCGGTGGAGCTCGGCGAGATCATCAGGCGTTCGGCGGCCCTGCTCGGCACGGAGATCGACGGTGAATCGCTCATGGAGCTGGCTAAGAGGTCGCGCGGCACCCCGCGCGTCGCGAACAGGCTGCTGAAACGCGTGCGCGACTTTGCCCAGGTGAAGGGTGACGGGCACATAGGCATGGCCATCACTGACGAGGCGCTTTCCTCGCTCGCTATAGACAAGATGGGGCTCGAGGGGCTGGATCGCGAGATACTGAGGCTTATCATAGACAAGTTCGGAGGGGGCCCAGTGGGCATAGATACGATAGCCGCCGCGATAGGTGAGGAGCGCGTCACGATAGAGGACGTCTACGAGCCCTATCTCATGCAGGCGGGGTTCCTTCACCGCACAAAGCAGGGCCGCATGGCGTCGCGCGACGCGTGGTCGCATCTCGGCCTCACGCCTCCGGAGCGAAGCGTGCAGCTGGGCTTTATGGTGGACGGTTCGGAGGATGAATAGGCGGCATTATGAAGGTTTCGCTTTTTGATTATGAATTGCCAAAATCGCTCGTTGCGAAACGTCCGCCCCCCGTGCGGGGCGACTCGCGTCTGCTCGTGTTGCACAGGGAGAGCGGGATCGTCGAGCATAGGCTTTTCCCCGATATCGCGTCCTATCTGAACCCCGGCGATGTCCTCGTCCTGAACGATACGAAGGTCATCAAGGCGCGGCTCATCGGCAAGAAGGAAGGTACGGGCGCGCGCGTCGAGCTATTCCTCGTGCGCGGTGCGGGCAGGCTCAACCACTATTCGGAGGACTGGGAGGTTCTAGCGCGCCCCGCGAAGAGACTGAAGAAGGGGCAGACCGTACTGTTCGGCGAAGGGCTGTCGGCGGAGATACTCGGCAGCCTGCCTGACGGCGGCAGGCTTGTCCGTTTTACGTTCAAAGGCCGTTTTGACGATATCGTGGAGAAGGTGGGGCATGTACCCTTGCCTCCTTACCTCGGCAGGGAGGACGAGCCCGCTGACGCTGAACGCTATCAGACCGTATACGCGGACGAACCGGGCAGCGTTGCCGCGCCGACGGCAGGTCTTCATTTTACGGATGGGCTACTCGATACCTTACGTATGAAGGGTGTCACAATAGCGTCCGTCACTCTCGAGGTCGGGCCGGGGACTTTCCTGCCTGTGAAGTCGGACACGGTACAGGAACACCGTATGCACCCGGAGCGGTACTTCATTTCAGACGAAGCTGCGCGCGAGATAGGCGCCGCCAAAGCGGAAGGGCGCAGGGTGGTGTGTGTAGGCACGACGTCCGTGCGTGCGCTTGAGAGTGCGGCCACTAGCGATGGACCCGCGCAGGTGAATGCGGGTCGCTGGGAGACGGACATATTCATCTATCCCGGCTATGGGTTCAAGGTCTGCGATGCCCTCATCACGAATTTCCATCTCCCGAAATCAACGCTTCTCATGCTTGTGAGCGCTTTCGCCGGCCGCGGGCGCGTGTTAGCCGCTTATGAGGAGGCTGTGGCGGAGCGCTACCGCTTCTTCAGCTATGGCGACGCGATGCTCATCATATAGAGGACATTGATGTGATTCCGTACCGTTGCGGCGACGATCCCAACCATATATAATATATGCAATGTTGTTTTTGCTATTACATATAATCCGCAACAAGCGCATTGCAGCGGCGATTGCGTTTGTTCTCCTGTCAAGCTGCGTCATGTCCGGATGTGCGCATAGCGTCGGCGCTGCTGACGAGGAAGTGCGTGAGGATGTGTCCGTACAGGACGTACTTGCGTACTACCAGGCCATCCTCACCTTCCCCAGATCCGGGCCGTCATATCCCTCAATGATTGACGGCTATCTTGCAGAACAGGCGAAGATGCTAGGCATGAAAGCTGAGAAGGACGAATACGGAAACGTCACTATGCGCTCCCCTGCCACACCGGGCATGGAAGGAGCACGGCCCATCATACTGGTAGCGTATATGGGAGCCGAGATAACCAACGAACGTTCGCATGCCTTTGACCCTTACACAGGCGGGGTGAGGCTCACCCCATCGGATGAAATTGTACGCGCTGAAGGCACGTCTATGGGGGCGCGCGGCGCGCTCGGAATGGCCACGATACTGGCCGTGCTGGAGCGCTCGCGGACGCACGGCGATATAATAGCGTATTTCACGGCCGGAGATGGATCGGTCAAATCGGCCGTTGACGGAGACGCGCCTGATGAGACGGGGCAATTATTCCCTGATGGCGCTGCTGTAATTGAGATCGGCGGCGCGGACACGGGAAGCATAAATGTCGGCGCGCCCATGGCGGCCGTACTTGAGGCATCCTCCGGTACGGGCGCGGCAACGGCCGGCAATGGCCGCGCCTATGTCATCGCCGCATCGGGATTTCCCGGAGGTTCCGCGCGCACCGAAAGCACGAAGGGTTATCTCAGCCCGGTTTCGGTCATAGCAAAGATATTGTCGGACGCGAAGAGTGCGGGGTGCGTATACGGGCTTCACAGCTTCTCAGGTGGGGCAGGCGCGTGCCTGCGTCCCACGGAGGCACAGGCCACGGTCATTCTCGGCGACTACGAGGTGAAAGAATTTCGCCGCGTATTCAACGCTGCCGCCAAAGAGGCTCTGGATGAGACAGAGGGCGCAGATGTCAGGATGATAGAGACGGAGCGGCCAGCATTCGTCACTGATGAAGATGCCGCATCGAAAGCCCTTACATATATTTTCGGTCTCATGAACCTGGGTGCCACGGAACCTGATGGGGATTTCGCGGTCGTCAACATCGGTGAGATATCCCTTACCCCTGATTCATTCGTCTGCCGCGTCTCGGTCGTAGGCCATGACATATGGAGCATAGAACAGATTGTGAACGCGCAGTCCGCTTTTGAGCGTATCAGCGGCATACCGGTGGTACGCGCCGGCATGATACCGGGGTTCGGCAATGGCGTGACGGTCGACGGCCAGAGCCCTGGCGACGCGGATGACGTGGCAGACCAGCTCAAAAAAGCGTACAGCGATGTCGTCGGCGATGATGTGAGAGCAAATGTCACGAATACCTTGAGCCCCCTCGGGCAATACGCTGCTAGCTCCGTCTGGGTGTGCGGCATAGGCGTATCCGTGAACTACGCGGGGACGCCGAACGAGCATTTTATGAAAGACGAGGCCGCCATCCCCGCCAACGTCATACTGCGTTATTTCGACAATATCCGAATTGATCCGCCATCGGTGCGGCCATGAGCCCTGGGAAATCGCATCGCTTCGGCTGCCACGCTACGGAGAAGGGCAAGATATGCTATACTTTGGGCATAGAGCAATTTGGTGAGCTATAAAAGGAGGCATTCATGTCAGACAAGAAATTCTATAGGTGTAACCACTGCGGCAACATTTTCGGGGTGATCCAGGACGCGAATGTGGTCCCGGTCTGTTGCGGCGAGCCGATGAACATCCTCATCGCTAACACCACGGACGCGGCGCAGGAGAAGCATGTTCCCGTCATAGAGCGCGAAGGTGGCAGGGTGACGGTCAAAGTAGGCAGCGTGCCGCACCCGATGCAGGAGGAGCACTATATACAGTGGATATTGGTCTCTCAGGGTGGCATGACAGAGCGCGCTGTCCTTGCGCCTGGCGGTGTACCGGAGGCTACGTTCACCGTACCGGATGCTGATGCGCCTGTCAAAGTCTACGAGTACTGCAATCTGCATGGGCTGTGGAGCGCCGAAGCCTAGCCGGACGCGAAAATCCTGCGCAAGCAGTTATCTTATGTCGGCGGTCCCTTTGACGATGCGGGCGGCCAGTTCGGTGTGGCGCGTATACGGGAAATTGTCGTATGCGCGCAGTCGGTTCAGCCTGTAGCCGTACATCTCCATCGCGGCCATGTCGCGGGCGAAGGTCTTCGGATTGCAACTGATATAGAGCAGCTCGGGGAGTCCGTAGGACATGATTTTCTTCAGCGCCTTAGGGTGCATCCCCATGCGCGGCGGATCGATGGTGAGCAGATCGGGATTCCCGTCCATGGATTCAAGCGCTTCCAGCGCGTCTCCGCGAATGAACCGGCAGTTTTCTATGCCGTTCAGACGCGCGTTTTCTCTCGCGGCCTCTACCGACTCGGGTACGATCTCCACTCCCGTCACGGATCGCGCACGTCGTGCGAGCGCAAGGGATATGGCTCCCGTCCCGCAATATATGTCGTACACCTCCATCCCGTCGAGCTCCGGTAGCATGGCGAATGCCTCATGGAACATGGCTTCCACGGCGGAGGTGTTCGTCTGGAAGAAGGAAAGGGCGTTCACCCGGAAGCGCAGGCCGAGCATACCCTCGAAGAAGTGATCCCTGCCATACAGGACGCTCATCGAATCGCACGCCACGGTGTCCGCGCGGCCATTATATATCGTATGCAATATGCCGGCGACGGCGCTGTCAAGAGGCAGTTCCGTCACCATGCACGCGAAAGCCTCGCCGTCAAGAACCTCCTCGTCCGTCGTGACTAGATTGATAAGCAGTTCCCCCGTCGTCTCGCCCCGCCGCAGCACGAGGCTGCGAAGAAAGCCGCTGTGCGATCGCTTGTGCCAAAAGCCGTGCCCAGATGCGAGCGCCCATTCAATCGCGGCATCCCGTATCACGTTGAAATCGTCCGGCACGATGAGGCAGCCGCCGGTATCTATGACCGACATGTAGCTGCCCTTCTTGTGCAGGCCGAGCGTCATCGGCCCCCCCTTCACCTCGTCGCCGAAGCTGTAGTCCATCCTGTTGCGGTATGCAAAGGCGCGCGGAGCGGGGGCGATGCCGCAGTATGCGCCGTCTGCCGCTACCCTCGCTCCATCCAGCATCTCGGCCACCTGCCCACCCTTTATCCTTAGCTGCTCAGGGTATGGCACGCCCCTGTACGCGCATCCGCCGCATATGCCCGCGTGCGCGCAAACATCATTCACATCACTGACGCTCTCATCTGTTTTATTGCCTATTTCGGACACATTCGCTCCCTTTCGAGGTTCCCTTTCATTATCCCTCGTATCTTATTATGGTACCATATTTGCGTCGGGTGATATAGTCTGGTGATATAATAGGGGAATGAAGATTGTTACGGAACCGTTCGGCGATTCTTCGGCGACGATCATCAGGATGATGAGTGACAGGGGTGGCGAGCTGGTGCTGACCGATCTTGGCGCGTCGATAGTAGGGCTTAAGGTCCCTGCACGTAGTGCCGTCGCTGCATCCGACGCCGCAAAACCTTCGCCGGCGACCCTCGTGGACGTCGCGCTAGGGTATGGGAGCTACAGCGCTTACATGGAAGGCGGCGAATATCTCGGCGCGACTATCGGTCGGTACGCGAACAGGATCGCGCGCGGCGAGCTGGACATTCATGGCGTGACGTACCAGCTTGACCGGAATCAGAGCGTGCATACGTTGCATAGCGGCCCCAGCGGATGGCACAAGCGGATATGGCAGTACATGATAGATGAGGCCGCGGGCTCGGTCACTTTCTCTTTGCACAGTCCCAACGGCGATCAGGGCTTCCCCGGCAATGCGGACATAGATGTCTCATACGCGTTTGTGGGCGGCAGCACGGTTGCAATCTCCTATCACGCCGTGTCTGACGCGGATACCGTGTTCAACCTTACGAATCATACTTATTTCAACCTTGACGGTGAGGCCTCGGGTAGCGTGCTAGGACACTGGATAAAGCTGAACGCCTCACGGTTCACGCTTACAGACATAGACGCCATCCCTACAGGGGAGATACGCTCGGTGGAGGGGTCCGCCCTGGACTTCACGGCTGGCAAGCTCATAGGTGAGGATATAGACGCAAACGAACAACAGATTGAGTTCGCACGCGGCTACGACCATAACTTCGTAATAGACGGAGCGTTTGAAGGCGGTGTACTGAACCGCGAAATGAGACACGCGGCGACGGTGAGATCCGAAGACACGGGCATCGAGATGGCGGTGCGCACAGACTTGCCCGGCGTGCAGTTCTACACCGGTAACTACCTCGGATCCGGTCCACTGTCAAAATCGGACGCGGTATACCAAATGAGATCCGGTTTCTGCCTGGAGACGCAGTTTTTTCCTGATTCCCTCCACCACGCCGGCTTTCCGTCCACGCTGCTCCGCAGAGGGGAACCGTTCGAGAGCGTGACGGAGTATTCTTTCAGGGTGTCCGCTCCATGTAGGTCATGATTGCTGACGACAGGCGCTGATCAAATCCCTGCCGCCTGCCAGTATCTATCCAGTTCAGCGAGGTCGAACGGAGTCATCTGATACACGTAGTTAAGCCAGTTAGCGAAGAACAGGTTGGCGTGGCTACTCCATTTCATCACGACCCACTTGCCTGGGTCGTCGTCCTTGAAGTAGTTGACCGGGATGTCCGGACCTATGCCCTTCGCCAGATCGCGTTCGTACTCCAGCTTCAGCGTATTCCAGTCGTACTCGAAATGTCCCTGCAGGAACACCATGCGCTTGTCGGTGGTGGAGACTATATGGACACCCGCCTCGTCGGACTCGGCGAGGATAGAAAGCTTTGGCTCGGCGGCGACGGCCGCGCGCGGGATATCCGTGTAACGCGAGTGCGGCGCGTAGAAAAATTCGTCGAAGCCCCGCACGAACTCCGAGCGCTTGTCCACGACATTGTGCTCGTACACGCCGAACAGCTTCTTAGGCAGAAGCCGCTTTTCTATACCGAAGTGATGATAGAGCGCGGCCTGGGAACCCCAGCACAGATGCAACGTACTGAAGACGTTCGAGAGCGAATATTCCATGATTTCCGTCAGCTCATCCCAGTAGTCCACCTCCTCGAACGGCAGCGTCTCTATCGGGGCGCCCGTGATGATGAGGCCGTCAAAACGCTCATGCCGGATCTTGTCAAAGGTGATGTAGAAATTTTCCATATGCAATGGGTCTGCGTGCTTGGATTTGTGAGTGGACAGCGTAAGTAGCCGCAGATTGACTTGAAGTGGCGTGTTCGCGAGCATGCGTATCAGTTGAGTCTCCGTGACCTCCTTGATGGGCATGAGGTTGACGATGCCGATCTTCAACGGGCGGATGTCCTGCTTCGTCGCGACGTCTTTCAGCATGACGAAGATGTTTTCCTCGCTCAGTATATCGTATGCGGGTAATCCGTCAGGTACGAGTATCGGCATGAAATTCTCCCTTCCTCATCAAATGCAACCACTCCATTGCGGACATATATGTCCGCGCCAGCACAAAATCGTCATTTATGTTCTATCGATAACCACCTGATACTATTATACTACCTAAGTCCCGTAGTATTTGCATAAAAATTCCGCTTTGAAGTCCGTGAAGGCTGAGACGGCTATGGATATCCTGATTCGCTCCATAAGGCGCGTGAGGAAGCGGATGTTGTGGATAGATAGTAGCGTCGCGGCAAGCATCTCGCCGGCCTTGAACAGATGACGCAGGTAAGCGCGTGTGTAATTCCTGCATGTATAGCAGTCGCACTCCGGGTCAAGGGGGCTGTAATCCTGTTCGTGCCGCGCGTTCTTGATACTCAGTCTGCCCCAGGATGTCATAGCGTTGCCGTGCCTCGCCTCTCGCGTAGGTATGACACAGTCGAACATATCGACGCCCATACCCACAGCCTCGAATATGTCATCAGGGCTTCCTACACCCATAAGATAGCGCGGCTTGCCCTCAGGCAGCAGCACCACGCATCCGTCCAACACGTCGTACATCACCTCCTTTGGCTCGCCTACGGACAGTCCCCCTATGGCGTAGCCTGGCAGGTCGTAGCCCGTGATCTCTTCCGCGCTTCTGCGACGCAGATCCGGATACATGCCGCCCTGCATGATGCCGAAGATCGCCTGTCTGTCCGCGCGCCCGGAGCGCTCGTGTTCGCGGACGCACCGCTCAAGCCAGCGCGTTGTACGCCCGAGGGCGGCCTCGGCGTAGGAGCGTTCCGCAGAGTAGGCCGAGCACTCGTCGAAGGCCATGATGATGTCAGCGCCGAGGGCGTGCTGTACGCTTATGGATTTTTCCGGAGTTAGAGTTCTCGCCGAACCGTCGATATGGGAGCGGAACGTCA
>JAISLZ010000069.1 GCA_031277015.1 Eubacteriales Family XIII. Incertae Sedis bacterium
CACGACTACGCGAAGCGATTCGAGCACCTCCTTAGCCGCCTGCAGAAACTCGGGCTGGTCAGAATTTTTCTGCTCCAAGCTCTCGATTATTTTGTCAACATAAGTCATTTTGCACCTCCGAATGACATTAAATATATTGGTTTCCGTCGGCAAGCCGCCTCGGGATTACTACCCTGCTCATTAAACGATAAACGTCAACGCACTCAGAATATCAGCGCAAACAAAACGTGTCAACCGGTTTGCTAATACACGGAATTATCCGAAAATTGCCTACTTCCACAGACTGACACAGATCGTATTCAGAGCTCTCGCATCCGTCAAAAAACCACGCGCCAAAATCATTTGCATAAAATACAAAAAGGAAAGTATTGACAATAAAAAAGTTTTATGGCAATATATAAATTTATAAGGATAAAAAGAATAATAAACAATCATAAGGAGGATATATAAATGAATAAAAATATTGCAAAGTTCGTCCTGTGCATCGCGCTATGCACCATATTTTTTTCATTCCCTATGCAGGTATTTGCGCTCGACCCGCCGGGCAGTACGGCCGGTCCGGCGACGAAGGTAGGCAGCGGTTCGGGCGACAGTGGCTCAGGTGGTTTCTATGCCCACAGAAGGGGTGGCGCCTGGTCATCGTGGGTGAACGTCGATCACGCGTTAAAGGTTGATTCTGACTTTTCATTCAGGCCATTTAAGGTGAACAATGCTGACGATTACGGTCCGGCCACCACCATAACAAATTTTGGGAACGACACGCCGGACAGCTATGATGACGCGATAGAGGACAACGAGGATCTCTCAGGCGAGGATCGCGGGACCGATTCCGACAGTAGCTGGGGATACAAGGTGCGCGGCAGCGGCAAAGTGGAGGCAGGTAGCTTTGGCGTTACGATCAAAAACGCCCGCATCCAGGCCATCGGCAAGGTCGCACCCAACCTCATCGACGTGAAGATAACGTGCACGGATTACACGGTTGACGACGATATATACAGCGGCTATACGCCGTACATAGGTATAGAAAAGAGAAACATCATTCCGAATATAATCCTCCTGGGTGTGAAGGAGGCGACCTTCAAGTACGAGTATTTCAAAGCCGGGACGACGACCCCCTATGATTTGGCTACGAACATGACATACGCGGACATTGACGACCACCAGTATGTCGCGATCAACAACGACGAGCTGAGTGATGGCGGCGGCGTATTTCTTGATCCTGGCACTATGCTGGACTATGGCTATGAGAGCGGCTCGCATATCGCCTACTCTGACTATGACACGCAGTCGGGTAGCAACTGGCTGACCGCGTTCGGTGCGGCGTACAGGAGCGGCACGAACGGCGTCCTCCTCACCTTTGGCAACATGGAATCGTCTGTCGCGTCCAGCGCCGGGGAGGTACAGAAAAGACACGCTTTTGACTACGCGTGGTTCGCCGGAGGGACGTACAACATGTGGGATCCCACGCCTCCCGATCCGTACAAGACGGTTGCGGACAGCGACGAGTCCGCCGTAGACGACAAGAAGGAGAATACCTTGAGAGACAGCCGCGAATCCTTCGTATATTATGTCAATCAGCAAATACCTTCCGGCATATATAGCACCTGCTATTGGTCCTCATTTGTGATGAAAGATCAGATTCCCAAGGGGCTCATCGTTGACACCGTAAGAGTATACCAGGACAGGCGAGGGGATGTCTCGGTGAAGGGCGCGTGGAGCAGGACCGGCGGTGTGACGAATAGCGATTGGTTCGATATTGACGTATCGGATGGCGGTCTTGTCACTGCGAGCGCGCATGATGATATTATCGGCAGCGCCTATTTTTACGGAGGCGACGGCAGGCCGGACACGAGGATTTTCATGCGCATCGAAGTCAGGTGGGACCCCGCGATGACCGATGCCCAGAAGGAAGCGTTGGGTTACAGTATCACCGTACCGACGAGGGGTTGGAGCGTCAGCAACCGTGCCACGGTTAACATCAAAAACAAAGTAGACAAACCCTTCGTGGACAGGGCCGAGACCACGAATAGCGTTAAGACGAATGTGTTTCTCCCAGAGAAAAAGGTGACCGACGGGGACGAGACGCTCACGGAATACAATGTGCTGTGCGGTACCTCCGAACCTTTCATCTATAGCGTGACGCAGTATGTCACCGCCAAGACGGACAAAGACTTAAAGTACAAGTCGTTCGTACTCAGTGATACCGTTGATTCGTGCCTGAGTTTAGGAAGCGTCAAAGTGCTGCGCGACGGCGTGGATGTGACGAGCCAGTTCACGAACAGTTCGTCCGGTCATAGTATCGTTATGTCGGCCAAAGCTGCGAGCCTGGGTAGCCTGTCGTTCTACGGACATAGATACACATTACACATTCCGGTGATGTGGGATCCCGGGATGACAGACGAGGAAAAAGTGGCGCACGGCCATAGGATCACGAGCCCTTCGAAAGGCTGGAGGGTGACAAACACAGGATCTGTGTCCGTAGACGGTTCTTCCGTAAGCACGAATCGGGTAACCACGGATGTATTCGCGCCGGAGAAGAAGGTGTTCGACAGCGATGAATTTACCGGCGGATCTAATACGCTATACGATTCATTGGAAGAATTTACCTACGAGATCTCTCAATTCGCTCCTCTGATTTCGGGAGGCAGTATCACATATACGGACATGACGTTCATCGATCCCATTGACGAATATCTTCAGATAGCAGGTGTCAGGATGCTGCGCGACGATGGCGCGGATGTGACGGACCATTTCATATCTGGCACAGTGGGGAACAACGTCGTAATGGCCGCTAGAGAAGAAGCCCTCGCTGATTTAACCTTTTACGGGCGCATCTACACGATGCGGATTACAGTGAAATGGGATCCGGACGTGACGGATGCGCAGAAGGAGGCCGGCGGCTACAGAATAGACGATCCCGCGACCGGTTGGAGGGTAAAAAACAGGGGTTTGGTCACCATAAACGGAGTGAATAATGATTCGAGTGAGGTATTCACCGATGTATTCCCGCCGCTCAAGAAGGTTACGGACCAGGACGAAAGTCTCAAAGGCGGTAATGCTCTGACAAACGCGATCGAGCCGTATTACTACAGCGTCTTTCAACACGTTCCCGCAAAGACCGACTCAAATATCAAATACACGGGATTGACGTTCACGGATGCCATTGACGAATGTCTCACGGTGACGGATATCGCGGTATTCAGGGAGGATGGAGAGGATGTGACAGAACTGTTTACGGACGGCACGGATGGCAACGACGTATCGCTGACGGCCAAAGAGGACAGCCTGGTGCAGTCGTCTTTCTACGGACATACCTATGAACTACGTATTGGCGTTGAACTGATAATCGACCTGAGCGAGTCCGAATTGCGTCGGCATGGTCATTACGTAGATGCGGACATGAACCTGAAATACGATAACAAAGCGAGGGTCAGGATAAACGACAGGAACTACGTGGATACGGGAACCGTCACCACCATAGTCCCCGTACCCGACCTTCAAATATCGAAGCGTGCCGATAAGTATGAATATCAGGCAAAGGAGATCATCCATTATACCGTGGTCGTGAGTCACACGGATTCTTCGAATGGTGATGCCGCAAAGGTGCATATATGGGATGACGATCTTCCAAAGACGGATATGACGCTGTCAAGCTTCAAGGTCAATGGCATTTCCGCGCCGATCGAAGATGGTGATGTGGCTGGTATATCAGGTAAGGTGACATTCAGGCAGATACCGGGAGGATTCGATTTCAAGTCCACACTTCTGAGGGAAGGAGAGGTCGCAACCATCACCTTTGACGCGGCTCCACAGACACGGTTCACGGGTACGAATGACAATTACAGCACAAATCAACATCCCCATAACGGAGAGATCATAGACAACACCGCGTGGGTGAGCGCTTTCTCCGATACAAGCGGCGATTTTACGAACCCAAAGCCGGTAAGCGCGTCCGTGTACATCAACTCGCCCGTAGCTGGGATCACGAAGACGACAGATGCCCGCAAGTACAAGACGAGGCAGGCCGTCAAATATACCCTTGAGGTTAAGGACACGAATGCGGGCACGTACGGCAACGACATCGTGATAACGGATAAGGTTCGATCCCCCGGCATGAAGATCAAGTTTGACGGCACTTTCATCATGCAGTATCCCGCGAGCTATGACGCTACGGGGAGGATCACGAAGTGGAACTACGTCACGTACAATGAACTGCGCGAGCGGGGCATGATCGAGAGCGATGTAGAGGAAACCGGGTTCACGATTGATACGCGCCTGAATCTCGGCTACGACATTAAAGTTCCTCCGACGGACAGGGGCAAATCCGGCTATTCAAAGTCGGACCTCGATCTCGTAACGGTGATTTACGTCCATTACGAGACTCAGGATATCCCTGAGGATTTCTTATATGAGTTTTTGGAGAACAGGGCTGAGGCGTCTTTCAGCGGCAAGAACAAAAATGATGACGATATAGAGAACGACATCACCGTACCGTCAGGCCTCACCTATATGGAAAAGATCACGGAGATATTGCCCGACGGCATCCCTCTCCTGAATATTGACAAAAAAGCGAGCGAGCCTAGGGTCATCCCTGGAGAGGAGCTCTATTACGAACTTGACGTTACAGTGGGTTACGACCATGTATACGATGTCGTGATAGAGGATATGTACGATATATCTCCTTACAACGCCTCCATCGACCTCAACAGCATAGTGGTAAAAAAGGAAGGAAAAGACATCACGAGCTCGTGCCGCATTACGCCGATCAAATACGAAGTGGCACACGGTGGTGAGAAGCGTACGAAGGGATTCACAATAGAGACGAACACCTCCCTTGCTCCGGAAGAACATATCAAGGTGGAATACAGAGTGGATGTGCCGGACGCCGCAACTCAGCTCAGGAGGATAATGAACATCGCCACGACCTCGGCGATCGATGCGGAGGATAGGCCTGTTGAGCCGGATGAGGACAACGAGAGCGTCGACATTCTCATAAAGCCTACTATTATAAATGTAGAAAAGCTTGCAGGGCGATCCATCACAAAGACGAAGGATGACGATGGCGATCCGTACTACCTGCGTCAGGAGATACCGTACAGGATCAAAGTGACGAATACGACGCAGAACCCGGCCCAAAACATCATAGTTGTGGACAACATAGATCATTCCCGGATATTCCTCGACATCAGTTCCCTCAAAGTCGTCTATAGCATCCCCGGCAAAGATCCGGTCGATATCACTCAGAGATCGCATTTTATATGGGGAGTCGATGATGGGCGTTTTGACAACGCGTTCCAGTCGGACGACAGGGATAAGGATTTCACTATCATAGTCGATCCGTCGATCGTCCTACAGACGGCCGAGAGCATCATCGTGACATACAACGTCTACGCTGACTATCACTTCAAGGATGGTAACGCCGAGGCGCCGGATTTCTTACCTCGTGCCGACTATGTGAACAATGTGGCCGCTGCACTGGCCTCCAACGCCGAGCCAAAGGATGACGACGGCAAAGTCCTTGTCGATCCATCCACCACTTTAGGGATAGTTAAGTCCGCCGACAAGATGATATATGCGATGGGCGACACGGTCAAATACTCCGTTAGGGTGACGAACGCGGGGATCAATAACGCCGTATCCGTCCATTTGAAAGATGCTGGGCTTACGAGTGGCGCTGTGTTTGTCAAAGGTTCGATCAAAGTGTATTTCGACAGCGACGGCGGTGACAGGGCAGACGCGAAGGATATCACGGACGCCTGCTACATTACGGAGATAACGCCGATGGCCTTCCACATAGCTACGAACAGCGACCTCGCGAAGGGCGGTATCGAGACCATATGGGTTGATTATCAGGTCAAACTGGATGCGGCCACCATTGGGGAGATAAACAATATCGCCATAGCTTATGGAGAAAACGCGCGCGAGGTCTGTGATGAAGTCGTTTCGCTGATAGCCCCGCCGCTTCTCTCGGAGACGGCAGAGCCTCCGCAGGGGATGCCTGATGCTCCTCAGGCAATTCCGCCGCAGGAGATATCGCCGCCGGCATCTCCCGTACCACCTCAATCCATTGTCGTCAACGCTTCATCGCAGGCCATAGCTATCGTTGCCTCCTCACCTCAGGCTGTCGCCATAGCTGCGTCGGATGGCAAGAGCCGGATTCCGGCTCGAAAGATACGCGGGAGAGGCGTACCGGATACGGGGGACGATTTTGATCCACTTGCAGCTGCGTTGATCATGGGATGCACAGGCGGCCTGACATTTGTCATGCTCATACGCAGGCGGCAGATGTGATGGTGCGGAAGTGCATCCGGCAGCCATATAGCGACCGGCATCACTAGTGTCATTCCAGCACGGCGCCGGTGTTGGCCGATGTCACGAGGCGGGCATACCTTGACAGGTAGCCCGTCTTAACGCGTGGCTCGACCTTCACGCGCCTCTCGCGCCGCGCGGCGAACTCCTCGTCCGTGAGACGCACGTTCAGCGCACGTGCGGGTATGTCTATGTCGATGGTGTCGCCCGATTCGATGAGGCCGATGGGTCCGTCCGACATAGCCTCCGGGCTGATGTGGCCTATGGACGCGCCGCGCGACGCACCGCTGAATCTGCCATCCGTGAGCAATGCGACATCCTTGTCGAGACCCATGCCGGCGATCGAGGCCGTGGGTCCGAGCATCTCGCGCATACCGGGGCCGCCCTTGGGCCCCTCGTAGCGTATTACTATCACGTCGCCCTTTCGGATGCGCTTGTCCCAGATAGCCGCTACCGCGTCATCCTCTGAATCGAACACTACGGCAGGGCCCGAGTGTACGAGCATCTCATCCGCTACGGCTGACTCCTTCACCACAGCCCCATCCGGAGCTATGTTGCCTTTTAGGATCGCAAGTCCTCCGATGTCCCTGTAGGGCTTATCCGCCTCTCTGATCACATCCCTGTCCGTCACCTTCGCGGCTAATATTATCCCGCCGACGGTCTTGCCCGATACGGTGGGAAGGTCGGTATGTATCAAGCCGCGTGACGAAAGTTCTTTCATGAGCGCGGGTATGCCCCCGGCTTCGTGCAGGTCCTCTATATGATGGATGCCGCTCGGGCTGAGCTTTGCGATATATGGCGTGCGCCTGGATATCTCGTCAAAGAGTTCGAGAGGGAGGCCTATGCCTGCCTCGTGCGCTATGGCGGGGAGGTGCAGGACTGTGTTCGTCGAACCGGCCATGCCCATATCCACGGTGATGGCGTTCTCAAAGGCATCGAGCGTCAGTATATCGCGTGGCTTTATGTCTTTGTTTATGAGGTCCATAACCCTGACGCCCGCGGTCTTGGCAAGTCTCACCCTCTCCGCGCTGTCCGAGAGCGCCGTCCCGTTGAACGGCAGCCCCATGCCGAGGGCTTCGGTCAGGCAGTTCATGCTGTTGGCCGTATATAGGCCGCTACACGAACCGCAACCGGGGCAAGCGCTGATCTCGAGCTCCGCGAGCTGCCCCTCCGTGATGGTTCCCCCTTTGAACGAGCCGATGCCCTCCATGACGTCGTTCAGGTCCAGGGCGCGTCCACCTATGCGGCCCGCGCGCATAGCTCCGCCGCTGATGACCACGGACGGAATGTTCAGCCTGGCTGCCGCCATGAGCATGCCCGGCACGGATTTGTCGCAATTCGGGATGAGCACAAGACCGTCAAACTGATGGGCTTTCGCCATTGCCTCTATCGAGTCGCAGATGAGCTCACGGCTCGCGAGCGGGTACTTCATTCCCTCATGGCCCATGGCGATGCCGTCGCATATACCTATGGTCGGGAACTCGACCGGTGTGCCCCCGGCTGACAGCACGCCGGCTTTAGCCGCCGTCGCGATACGGTCCAGGTGCATGTGCCCCGGCACGATCTCATTCTGCGAGTTGACTATGCCGATGATGGGCCTGTCGATTTCTTCTTTCGTGTAGCCCATCGCGTAAAATAACATGCGTACGACCGCGCCGCTTGCGCCTTCTTTTATCTTCGTGCTGTTCATCTTGTCCTCCTCAATCTCACTCTTGGCGTTTTCATTTCGTCTCACGCGACAATAATTGTATCATTTTATACCGCGTGCGGTTGCACAGAAAAATACAAAATGCGGGACGATGCCGTTATAGTGGCTCCCTGATGTTGAATATTATAAAAAATAATATCATGTGAAGACCGACAGCAGCTCGTCCTTCGTGATGGATCCGAGCGTGCGGATAACGTCGTATTCCGAAATCGCGCGTGAGAGGGCTTCTGCGCGGAAAGGCACGCCCACGAACCTGCACTCCAACTCCTCGACAGGACGGAGCGCCAGGAAGTCGCCGACTATTTTCACTTGCTCTATGACGCCACCCTTGATGTCGGCGAACACCTCAACGCTGCCGCCAGGGAATCTTGTTGAGTGGCGGTAAGAATAACGTGGCGCGCGTCCGAATGTCCATCTGTCGGAAGCGTATTTTTCCGCTCTTATCATCGCTATTTCATCCATTTCGCCATCCGTAAACTCGTACGGAGACAGGCCGAACGCGCCGTTCCAGCTTGCGCGCAGCCTTCCGATGAAGGCCTGTATGTGGGGCTGTGCATCCGTAGCAGCGCCTACGGCCGCTCCTCCATACTCAGGCAGATGCGGCGCTATGTTCGTGACGCGGCTCCTGATGGAGCGCAGCGCTTTGGAGACGATCTTCTCGTCGTCCACCGTCAAGACACGAGCGAGCTCGGCGAGGTCGGCGTCGAACAGCAGGGAGCCGTGACTACAAAGGTACCCATCGCGGATGTACTGCGCTATTCCGGATATCTTCTTGCCGCCGACGAGGATGTCGTTCCTTCCTTCGAGCGACGCTGCCACGCCCATACTACCGAGCGCATCTATGACAGGCCCCGCGAGATATTCTTCTATGACAGCCTTCGTGTCTGTCCGTTCAGTGAACGGCAGTATGATCGTATAGAGCAGGGCGCCTGGATCGGTGTATATCGCCCCGCCACCGCTCGACCGGCGCACTACGGCTATGCCTCTCGCCGCCGCGTATGGCAGGTCGACCTCTGCCTCGGCCACCTGGTTTGCCCCTAGCATAACCGTCCTGTCCGTACGCCACAGCATGAACACGGGCGAGCCCGGCTTCATCCCTTCTATGACGTATTCCTCCGACGCAAAATGAAACGCGCCGTCCATGGATTCGCTCGATATATATATCATGCCAATATGATATACTAAATCACATCATGAAAGATACCGTTTTCGAGGAAAACAAGGACAGAATACTGGGCCTTATGAGCGCCAAGAAGTACATCCATGCTAGGGATGAATTTCTGTCGCTGAATGAGGTCGACGCTGCTGAGGTATTCGGTGAGGCCGAGTCGGAGCTCGGCATTGAGAGGGCTGTCATACTCTTTCGCATGTTGCCTAAGGACGCTGCGGCGGAGGTTTTTTCACGTCTCGATTCGGACAACCAGCTCGCCATCATCGACAAGATTACAGACCGTGAGCTCGGTACTGTCATGCAGGAAATGGACTTTGACGACATGATAGACGTCCTCGAGGAACTGCCCGCGACCGTAGTCGACAAGGTTCTCGCAAAGAGCACGCCTGGCGAGCGCAAGCTCATCAACACCTTTCTGAACTATCCCGAAAACAGCGCGGGCAGTCTCATGACGCCCGATTACATAGAGCTGAAGAAGGACTGGACCGTCGGCGACGCTCTCTCTCACATCAAGATGGTGGGCATGGACTCTGAGACCGTCTATACGTGCTACGTAAAGGACCGCGGGCGCAAGCTGCTCGGCATCGTCTCTCTACGCAACCTCGTGACGCACGATGAGGGAACCCCTATATCAGACCTCATCGTCGAGGACATAGTGTATGTCGGCGTATACGACGACCAGGAGAAGGTGTCGGAAGCGTTCACGAAATACGGCTTCCTCGCCATGCCCGTAGTGGACGGCGAACACAGGCTCGTCGGCATCATCACCGTGGACGACATTCTCGACGTCATCGAGGAGGAGACGACGGAGGATATCGAACGTATGGGCGGCGTCATCGGCGCGGACGACCGCGAATATCTGGATACAGGCGTATTACGCCACTACCGCAACCGCTTCCCGTGGTTGATTCTCCTCATGGGCTCCGCGATGATAACGGGGCTTGTCATCTCTCACTATGAACTCTTGCTTTCAGATATTACGAGTCTTACGATGTATATGCCGCTGCTCATGGGCACAGGCGGCAACAGCGGCAGCCAGGCATCCACGCTCATCATACGCGGGCTCGCGCTCGGCGAGATAGAGATAGGTGACGCGCCCAAAGTTCTATGGAAGGAATTTCGTGTCAGCATACTGCTCGGAGCCACGCTGAGCGCCATCAATTTCTGCAAAATCGTTTTTATCGACCGTCCGGAGAATGCTTTGTACGTCGGGCTCACTGTCTGTTGCGCGCAGATTCTCGTCGTCTGCCTCGCCAAATGCATCGGAGGCATGCTCCCCCTGCTCGCCAAACGCATAGGCATCGATCCGGCACTCATGGCCGCTCCGTTTATCTCGACGCTCACGGACACCTTCGCCTGCCTGATCTACTTCAACCTGGCGTCGATAATCCTGCGCGCTGTATGAGGTATCTATGAAATATATAATACCGGAAAGAGTTGCGGCACTGTTGCCGCCGCGTGACCCTGATACACATAAGGGTCAGGTGGGGCGCGTGCTCATAGCCGCGGGTAGCCCCGGTATGGCGGGAGCGGCCGTGCTCGCCGCGGGCGCCGCGCTCCGCTCGGGTGCGGGGCTCGTGTACGTCAGCGCGGACGAGGCGCTGTGGCCCATCATACAGACTCGCGAGCCATGCGCCATCTGCGTGGGACGGCCCGGCGGGGAAGCCTTGGAAGTAGCGGATGAATGCGTGTTCGGCGGCTACAGCGCGGTGGTTGCCGGACCGGGCCTCGGGACGGGGCCGGATGCGGAAGGCCTGGTCTCCCATATCGTAAGGACATACAGAGGTCCGCTCGTGCTCGACGCGGACGCGCTAAACATCATAGCCGGATGGCCGCCGCACGCTCAGGGTATACGCTCGGGCGGGGAGGCTGCGAACGGCGCCATTCCCCACGGACTGACGCTCCCCGCGTATACGGTCATCACTCCGCATCCTGGCGAAGCCGCGCGGCTACTCGGCGCAGGTATAGCGGAAGTACAGACCGACCGAAGCGCGGCGGCGGCCGAACTCGCCAGAATGTATGGCTCGGTCGTGGTGTTGAAAGGCCGGGGGACGCTGGTCACAGCTCCTCCATGCCTCGGTGCGCCGGAATCTGATTCGCAATATGCACAGACATCCGCGGCGGAGATATTTGAGAACACTACAGGCAACCCCGGTATGGCCACAGCCGGTTCGGGCGACGTGCTGACGGGCGTGATAGCCTCCTTCGCTGCGCGGGGGATGGGCGCCATGGACGCTGCTATGGCGGGAGTCTTCATCCATGGGCTCGCGGGTGACATCGCGGCGGCGGAGCTCGGCGAATACGGCCTTGTCGCCACGGACATCATGGCTGCTCTACCCGTCGCCATACTGCGCGTAACGCGCCGAAGCTTGAGGCATGATTTGAATGTCTGATGACATGATCGTAACAAATATATGTTTTCAGAAAAAATTGTATAAACCGCGACAAAAGAGGTATAATACATACATAGTTGAGTTTTCACATGGCAAGTTTATGAATAAGGCAGTTGGATTTCAGTTGCCTATTTGGATAAGATAAAAGTACTGTTTGGTTGGAAACGGGAGCAGGAAGGGGAAGGGGACAATGAGCAGAAATATGATTACAACGGTAAGGGCTATCCTTTCGTCATCGCGAATAGGGGCGCTCGTTATCGGCGCGCCGTCGTCATTGCGGGCGGGGCAAAGCGATCCATCGTGCCACCCCGTAGCTTCCAGTATTTTCCGGGGGGGGGGCTCCAAAAATTTAGTTTATCAGGGAACACAGCACACGGCGCGTCAGCGGGTGAGTCCGCGGCGCGTTTTGCTATCTGCGCGCCCGGGGGTGATGTCATGAAAAAGCGTGCTCTCTCATACTTCCTCGCGCTCACACTCGTCCTCGGCATCTTCTTAGGCTACGGCTGGGGCACGCCGGATATGGTCCGCGCGGTGGGATTTGGGCCGCAGGCGGAACAGGCGGCCGAGCCACCGCATTTTGCGCAGCCGCCGAGCGACTCGACATACTCCAAGGATGCGGACGCGCGTTTCTATGTACGGGCGGAGAGCCGTGACGGCGGCTACCTGACATATCAGTGGTATCGTTCGGCCGCCTACAGCGAGACGTCCTACTCTACCATCGCCGCCGAGATCAAGACGCTGGGAGGGCTGAGCGACGAGACCGAGAACGCGATCAAGGCCGGCGGCGCGGCGTTCGAAAAGGGTGGCGCGGCGTTCGGAGGCAATACGGACGCCGACGGCACGAAGTCGATACTGACGTGCAAAACCCCGGATGACGAAGGCGTCAACTACTACTTCTACTGGGTGACGGTCACGAATCACAAGGACATCGGGGGCGGCGCCGTCGCGACGGCCGAGCTTGACAGCGAGCTCGCGACGGTCAAAGTGGTGGACAGGAAGCTGTTCGACGCCGTGCAGTACGGGGACTTCGAGTACTTTTACGGAGGTTATGACCAGAGGAACAACGCGGGAATGAGACGGGAGTGGAACGATGGTTCCATTACCGGTTTTCCGCCCTCCATGGGCTACTTTGACACGACCCACGAAGGGACACCGTTTCCCAGCAACAACTATCACAATGCCGGGAAGCAATTCCAAGAGGTTTCTGGCGTGAACGGCGGTCCGGGCAATGACTCTAATGGTATAGAAATGTCGAACTTCAGGTCGTCTTCCATATATCAGGAGATCGCCACAGTGCCGGGCAAGATATACGAGTGGAGTATGCAGCATGCCACGCTTGCGAGCGCTACCTGGACAGACCCCGACGTGGTCGCTGTGGTGATAGGCCCCGCCATAAATGAAGAGTCGGACTACGCTGAGATGCAATCGGTGGATCCTGGTGTGATAAATTACTGGAACAAGGTCGACCCAGCTGAGTTCAACAACCAGACCATTACTACAAACAAGTCAAGTTGGTGCAATCCACCTTTCGATCACAGCTACGGAGCGAGTCCCACCTATGTCGCCCCCGAGCTCACGAAGCCGGAAAACGGTGGCGATTACAGTTACGGTGTCAACATGTACACACACTTCAACGCCATCGCAGCCAAGGCGTTGGCCGACAATAAGGTAACGGCGGCCGACTACAATGCGAACGGCGGCGCCAACTTCAACGATATAGACCGCGCGTACGCCACGAACTACGGGGGCAAGCTCTACTACGTGTTCGTCTCGGCGGCGAAGCAAAAGACTGGTTGGTACACGCGTAGCGGCTCCTATACCGTTCCGGATGGCCAAGGCACTACGGTGTTCGGCTTCGTCTCCGTTTCATCGCCAGGCGGCGGGGGCAACGGCAACTTGCTCGACAATATAGTATTCGCGTCCGGTACGGATCTGTCGCCCGAGTCGGACACGTCATACAACGGCGATACGCAGCTCTCGGCTAGGACGCGCGTGGGCTTTGCCTACGGTCTGGCGGAGGTGCGCGGCTCGTCGATCATGGAGTTGTCGGCGCTCGAGGCTTACTACTCCGCGTCTGGCGACTTGGGGAGCCCTATCACCCCTGACGCGGACCTCGGAACGGGCGGCTGGTATATGGCGAGTGGCGGCGGGGCATTTGCAAGCGGGGGAACGATCACGTTCAGGAACCTGACGCCGGGTAAGACGTACCGTGTAGTGGGCATCCCTGTGGCGGCGATCTCAAGGGGGCTCGGCACGAACCTTGGCCCCGGCGCCGTCCTGGATAACGGCTACTATAGCGACAGCCGCATCAAGGCGGCGTCATCCGGCGGTCCTGAATCCTTTCCTTCCTACGACCTGGAGATATACCAGACATCTGATCATACGAATGTGCGAGTGAAGCTGCACGGCGCCCGCGCCGACGCGGAGTACGCCCTGCTCGCACAGAAGGCCGGCACTACGGGCCCCGCTATCACGGGTCCCGCCATCCCCGGTACGGCGTGGTCGGCGCGCGGTCCATCGGGTGTGGTGTTCGAAGGGTTGGAGCCAGGTAGGACGTACTACCTCGTGGCGCGCCCGGCGGGCTATACGGAGGTGGGCTACGCGGAAGCGGCCTACATGGATGGCGACCCCTCGTGGGTGGAAATCGCAACGCCGAACGAAGCGATGCGTGATGTGACGCCGGGTGCGTTGACTCGTTCCCGTAATGGCGACAGTATAGAGGTGAAGATCACGGACAGCCAGCCGGGTTACAGCTATGCCGCTGTGAACACTGCGACGGGTAAGATTGAATCAGGACCAAAGCCGGATACGTCCGCGTCAGATGGCAAGCTGACTCTCACGGGCCTATCTCCTGTTGCCACGTACCAGGTGGTGACGAAGCTGACGGGGGGAGTCGCGTACCTTCAGGGGGTGCGTGTCTATCCCTACCCACAGGGCCGGCTGATTGCGGACTATAGCTCGAGCAGCATACGTCTTGAAAGCGGCGACGGCTTTATCCCCAGGGATATGGAATACGCGATTCATCCGTATGGCGCCGGTAGCGTATACTTTGTGGGCGAGCCGCTTGTCGGCACGAGGCCCGCTATCTACGTGCGTGGAAATGGCAACAGTGTGATACACCTCGACGACGCGAATGTCGTGTCAGCCGGGGCGGTCTGGCCGGGTGAAAGTGGCAATCGGCTGAGCCTGTTCGATGCGCTGGTAAAATATGATAGCGATGTCGACGCGAGCTTTGATGTCAGATACCGCTACGCGGTGGATGACGGCTACGCGGGGCCTTATGTGCTACCGGAGGTTGCAATGCCTTCGGTGCCCGGCCGTCCTGCCGCTCCGACCGGATACACGGCTGATTGGAAAGCCGAGTCGCTGGGCGCGTCCACCGTCCTCGAAGCACGCGGGGCCGGGCAGGCTTCATGGAGCTCTATAGCTGCGGGCGGCAATGTGAGCTTTTCAGCCTTGGGCTGGAATGGCGGGTCGGACCAGACGGTCAGCCTGAGATCGCCATATGGAACAGACCGCTTCACCTCGTTTGAGACGCCCGTAGTAATACCAGCTAGAAGGGCAGCCCCGTCGGGGCTTGAAGCGGTGCCTGCTGATCCCTCCGATTTATCGAAAGGGATCATCATATCCGGCTTTGATGATGATAATGACTACGAGTACAGGCTGGCCGAGGGTCCGTGGCAGACGATTCCTGCCGGTAGCCTTGAGGCGTCTGATGGTGCGATCCTTCTGCAGTACGACACTGACTATGGAGAGTACGCGGTGCGCTTCCCCGCGAGCGCCACATCTCCGGCATCATTCTACGCTACGGTCCCCTCCCCGCTGAACATTGAGGACGTCAACTTCGGCAGCAGCGTATACGGAGACGCGATCGGCCAGAAAGAGATAACGATATATAACATAGTGAGCGATGATATCACGCTCGATACTTCAGATCAATCCGGTTGGGGCGCCGCAGCGGTAAGGGTCACCGGAACCGGCGCGGAGCGCTTCGCTCTGAATACCACGGCTGGCGCTACCATCGCACCTAATCAGCCAAATACAACCTACAAGATCACGCCCAAAGATCACATCCCCGCGGGCAGCTACACCCTCACCTTCGAGGCGCGATATAAATACGATTACGGTGGTGGCTCCAAGGATTACGTGGCCAAGGGCAATATACACCTGATCGTCGCCCAGGCAAAGCAGGATATGAGCGGTGCTGCCGGCACGGTCACAGACGTGTCGCAGGGCGGATTCACGGTGAGCGTTACAGGCGCGGCGCCGGGCTCGAAGCTCGAATACTCGCTGAACGGAGGCAGTTTTGCATCTGATGATTCTGATATGGCTGACGAGCATGGCGACGCGACGCACACGTTCAACGGCCTCATCCCCTCCACATCGTACACTGTGGATGTGAGAGCCGCCGGTGATACCAATCACGAAGAGTCCGCGTCCCGGCGGATCGTGACGGCCTACACCCTTCAGGCTACGCCGGACATATCCAAGGTGCTGAGCATCGACTACCGGAACGAACTCATGAAGTTCATGGGGGACTGTGATCCGGACAGTTACACCGTACGTGCCAGGGACAAGGATACGGGCGACGTGCTCATAGACGGCTCGTCTCTCGCCCAGTATTCTGATGAGGGCGATTTCAAGCTTTACGTGGTGCGCAACGCCCAGCCTCCCTACGGACAGTCGGCGCCCGCGGAGCTTTCCCTTCACGGCAAGGCTGACGCGCCGGCGCTGAGCCCAGCCGGCATCGTAGAAGTGACGCCCGCCACGACGGGCAAGAAGAATGACGGTCATATCATCTGCGCGGGTAGCAGTTTTCAGTACAGGCTTGCCGGCGCCAGCATCCCGTGGACGGACGCGTTTGATCGTGCCAACGTGACCTCGGCGCGCTATGAGGTGAGGCTTTCCCCTACGGCCGATAGGTTTCCGTCCAAGGCTATCGTCGTGCGTGTCAGCTCGTTGGAGACGAAAGTGACCCTTCACACCAAGACCTACGGCCACTCAGGGACAGCGATGGAGGCTCGCTCCCTGCCCGAGTCCATAGCGTTCACCGGCGACGGATCTTCTGGATGGAGCACCGGCGAATCCGAGGGCGATTATGAGAGGGACAAGCTTGGCGTGTCTGTAACGCTTCCGGTTGGAGCGGTGAGCACGACACACATATTCCGTGGCTGGTACGCATTTGACGAGGATGCGGGCGACTTTACAGGCTCCGCCATAAATAGCGTGCCTGCGGAGAAGGACAACTACTATTATTACGCGAAGTGGGCTGCGCGCCCCCTCATCACTTCCGTCGCGACGGATGAGGGGGCGGTGAGTACCGTGGCCGCATTGACGTTCGATCCATCCACGGCTTCGCGTGGCCTTAACGCGGACAGCCCGGTGAAGGCTACGGTCCGTCTCGCACCCGGCGATGGCAAACTAGCGCTTTCCGACATATCTCTGTCAGGCCAAAAGGATACCGGGGCGCTCGAACTGTGCTCCGATGCCGCGTTCAGCGAGAAGATAACGGGCGACGTGCGGATAGCCTGGGGTGACGCGCCCACGAAACTGTACCTGAGGACCACCTCGTCTGATGATCCTGATACACATATATATTACGAGCTTACCGTATACGCCACGCGTAGCATATATTTTATGGCCATGCAGACGGGCGGCGTTCCGGATGTGAAGACGTCCACGGGCGTGGCGCTCACATTTTATGACGACGGCGAGCCCATAGACGCGCCCGGGCTCACGGATGGCAAGGTCACCATCACGGACGGCACGGGCCACGCGAAGCAGGGCACCATGATGGACTCCGGCACAGGCTACATCATAGGACTGACGGATGTTTCCGGCGGTTCGGTGCACGCGCACGTAGCGGACTGGGCTGGCTACACCGTATCGCCATCCTCCGTGAGCGCGGACCTCTACCGCGATGCTACGCCCCCGACCGGGGAGATAGAGTTCAGGGACAACAAGTTCACAGGTTTTCTCAATACCATCACTTTCGGCCTGTTCTTCAGGAATACCGTGGACGTGACCGTGACGCCTGGCGACGCGAATGGCGATGGAGTGGATAAGACGGAATACCTCTTGACGGCGGCGGCGTTTGGCACGCCGGGGGATATTATCGCCGCGGATATTTCATGGACTTCCGGCGAGCAGGGCCGGAATGTGACGAAGTTCCCGATTGGGCCCAATCAGAAGACGGCGGTCTACGCGAAGATCACGGATAGGGCCGGCAACGTGGCGGTCATCAATTCCGCGGGCATAGTCGTGTACACGGGCAGCGGCGCTGCCGGGGACACGAAGGAAATAGCTCACACGAAGATGTCATCTGATGCAAAGGCTGCAAATATCACCTTTGGCGGCAACAGCATAGAGAGCATCGTGAACGATATGGGTACGCCGGAGAATGGTGACGACAAAGAGCTCGTGGATGGGACAGACTACACAGCCCTGGGTGAGCTAGCTACGGACGGCTCGGTCACATTCAGAGCATCATATATGGACAGCCTGACCGCGTCCGCCATAGGGCAGCCGTACAAATTGACGATTTCGTACAGACCGCTGGGAGAGGAGTACGCTCCTAGTGCCGGGGCGGTAGGCATGGACAAACCTTCGGATTCGTCCATCCTCCTGACCGTGAAGAAAGCTGCTTCGAACGTCGGCCTCACGGCCAGCCCTCCCTCCGGCGCGAAGTACGGCCCCGTGAAGCTGGCCGCGACCGTGACGACGGCATCGGTGAATACGAATACGAAAGCTACGGGCAAGGTAATATTCTATAAAGATGCGGGGACGGGCAGCTCCTCTCTCGGAGCGGTAAGCCTTGATTCCGGCAAGGCGGAGCTGACTGTGACGCTGCCCGCTATGAGCTATAATGGCATTCACGCAGAATATGAGGGCAACGGCAACTATACGAGCGGCTCCGCCACTCTCGGGGCGTATGAAGTCGCAAAGGCGGCCCAGAGCCGTCCCACCCTGCATGAAGGGGATTCATCAGGCGCCCTAGGCCCCTCGTTGAGCGTGAAGCGCGAGGACGGCAAGGTCCTCCTCACAGCCAGAGGCGGCGAGTCCACGGGGCTTTACCAGTGGGAAAGCGAAGCGCCGGGCGTGGTGGACATCACGTCATATGGCGGCGTCAGCAGCGGCTCAGCCCTGCTGACGATCAAAGCTGCGGGTACGAGTACTGTGAGCGCTGTGCGCAAAGGCGACAGCAACTACGAAGATTCAAAGCCCGTCACGCTTGATCTCACGGTATTGGAGGAAACCACTCTCCCCACACCCGGTGGCGTAGTAAGCCCGCCGGACGCTGCCGTGAGCGCCACGGCCATAAGCTCAACCCGCGCGGCCATCTCGTGGAAAGCCGCAACGGACAATATTACGGCTAGCGAAGACATCAAATACTACGTCTATCTCTCGACGAGCCTGGCGCTTGACATCGGTAGCGATCTGGACGACTGGAATGGGCAAGGCGTCTTCATCACGAGCGGCGCCGGCATCACCTCGGCTGCGGTGAAGAACCTCACGCCAGGCACGGGCTACTGGTTCAACGTCATTGCTTGTGACGAGGCCGGCAATAAGGCCGCGTACAGCGCGAACGCGCAGACGGTCATCACTCCCCTCCACGTGAGTTTCACGGCGAAGCAATATGGCGGAGAGGACGGTAAGGCTACCACTACCGCCATCGAAGTCACATTTGACAAGGCGGTTGGCGGTTTTAGAGACAGCCAGCCCTACACGATCACCGGAGGGGCCGCCACCACCAACGCGTCTCCTGAGAGGATTGACGACTTCACGCGCCGTATTCCCGTCACCGTCACTGGAGAAAACGCGTCCCTGGCGTCCATCACACTGCGTGACTGGACGGATGGCAACAGGCAGAGATATATACTGGATACGCCCAGGACTACGAAGGTAGCCGTGTACAGGCCCGTGCCATGGCCGGTTCCCCAGATACAGATAGATTACGAAAATGCGCAGCTTAAGGACCTCGAAGAAGGCGGTTCATACAAATTCAGCTACAACGAAGGCGTGTCATACGGAGGCATCGTCAGGATAACGACAGGCGGCATATATGACCACATCCCCTTCGGCCGTACAGGCTATGAACTGTACGCAGTGAGGGTGGCTGCGGCGGACGAGCATAACAGCGACTCTCCCCCGCAGATACTGTGGATTCCTCCGCGTCCGGAGACGCCGGTTGTCGACGTGGTTCAGCCCACAAAGGCGGCGCTCATGGGCAGCCTCAAGGTGAAGAATCCGCTGTCTGACATGATCTATGAGTACTCGTATGCGACAACTGGCGCGGTAGGTCCTCCGTGGACGACCTTCGCGGCTCTTACGACCTTGTCCGGCCTTGCGGGCGGTAGATACAGCATTCGTGTGCAAGCGAGCAATACCACGGTAGGGAATGCCCCTCCGCACTTTGCGAGCAACTATGTGACGAAGACCATCCATGCCTACGATGAAGTGCGCTTTGACGCGCAACTCCAGGGATATAGCCTCACCATCTCCGCGCTGACCCCTCAGGTCGTAGAGGCGCCCGCCGGAGAGATAACGAGTGTGACATGGGCGGCCATCCCAGGCGATAAGGACGCCTTCACCCTGACGAAATCCGCCGTTACAGGTAAATGGATGATGCAGCCCGCATATGGCCTGTCCTGCTCTACAGCCCCCGCGGTAGCCTCGCGCACATATCACGCGAAGATCACGTTGACGTTTAGCGATAGTGAACCACACGATCAGGACGTGTGGTTCACGGTCCACCCGAGGGCGGAGATCGCTTCAGCGTCGGCCTTCTCCGTAGACGGTGAGGGGCATACCATCCCTGGCGGCCTGACGAACAGATTGAAATTGAAGTTCACATATCCTATAGATCTTCCGCATGCTGCCGTACAGATGGGCGGCGGCGCCGAAAAGCCCGTGAGCGAGACCGCCTTCACGGCAATGTCAGATGACATGACAGAGTACACACTTGCCGTCAAGGCGCATACAGACCTTAATGATGCTAAGTACAGGACAGGTGACAAGATAGATGTCTATGTGAACCTCGCGTCGTTAGGTGACGGTTCCAGTAACGCCTACAGCGAACAGATGAATCAGACGAGTGTCAAAGCCATCCAGCCGCCTACGTCTGCGTATCCCACCGTCACCATCCCGCGCGCGATAGAGAAGGCCGTGATATTTGACGTGACGGACGGCTACGAGTCCGGCCTTGCCCAGTTTACCCTCGACCATAGCAAAGCGCCCATATCTCCGGATAAGCTGGAATATTCCTCTCCTTCGGTATACCCGTGCCCGGTCGTGCTCACGGACGGCGACGGCGATGGCGTGGTGGGCTCTGTCATCACGGCCATATACCGCATCGACAAAGATAAGGGCTACACATACCGCCTGTACCTGGATGTCACCACACCCGGGAGCCTGAAGGTGAGCATACCTGACTGGGGGGTGGACCCTGTCCTCATGTCGGGCTCAGCCGTCACGGGCAGCTCAATTCCGGGTTATGTATTCTTTCTCGACAGCAAATGGCATAGCTATCCTGTGCGGCCCACCGAACCGGTCCAGGAACTTGATCCGCTACCGGCCGGCCCGTATTGCGCACCTGAGATCACCCTGCCCCTGTCGAGGGAGGTGAGTGAAGCCGCCATCAAAGAGGTATATCTGGACGGGAAGGCATTCACTAAATACAGGCAGACTGCACAGCCAGGCGCCTACGACTACTATTTTGAGAATGATTTTGTGAGGACGCTTACGAGCCCCATGGCCCTGACTCTGGAGGCGGACTGGACGCGTGAGAAGGGCGACCACACGATCACGATATTATATGAGGATGGATGGGCCTCACAGGCAGTCATGGATGTACGCGGTATTACCTCCACCTACCCGCTTGCGGTAACGGAAGGCGATGGAGGCGCGGGGGCATTTGCCTATTCTTCCTACGGCATCCCCGCGAATGAGTCCACCACGAAGGGCGCGTACGCATCCGGGGCGTCCGTCAGGCTGACGGCCACGCCGCTTGCCGGGTACAGGTTCCTTGAATGGAAGCAGACATCGGGGCCAGAGATCGCGTTCAGTGATCCCACATCGTCGAGCATCAGCCATTTCACGATGACGAGCGCGGCCGTCACCATCGCGGCGTTCTATACGGACGGCACACCGCCTGAGAGCAGGATCAGCCCCGCGGACGGCGCGTGGACTAGCACGGGGGCTGTTACCATCACGGCGACAGATGTCGATCCAACCGCCGCAATGGATATAGGTGCGGCGAGTCTGAACTACGTTGTAGATGATGGAGAGCCGGTAGAATCGGGCTCGTCCATAGCGGCCTTCACCCTTGATGACGAAGGCCCGCATGAGATCGAATATTGGGCCGTGGATATGTGCGGTAACGAGGAGACGCACCACAAGGCCACAATCAACAGGGACAGCACGCCGCCTGCAGGTAGGCTCACGGTCAGTGGCCCGGAGAGCAACCATTCGTACACAGGGTTCACCTCAAAGCCCGCTTTAGAGCTGTTCTACAAGTATGGCGCGTCCGTGGGTGTGAGCGCGGAGGGCGGCGATCCCGGCTACGGCGCGACGGGCTCTGGCGTGCGCTCCGTGGAATATCTGACGATCACCACGTCCGGCGCACTCGCGGAGCTGGCGCCGTTCAGCAGCGCTGCGCAGGCCATGGCATCCGCCGGCTGGGAAACCGACGCGCCTGCGGTGAGCGCGAAGGGCAAGAGCGTCGTCTATGCGCGTGTCACGGACAGGGCGGGCAACGTCAGCGTCGTCAACACCGCCGGCATCGTGATATACGAGGACGCGGCAACAGATACCTCGTCCGTCTACGCCTACCGCATGGACGATAGCCCCGTAGTCGCAAAGCTGAGTCTGAATGGCAACGGCATATATCAGATAAGGCTCGATGTGAATGAACATAGTTTGACGCTGTCGCAGGGCTCCATATCCGCCGGCGCGGCATACGAGGTGGACGAGAGTTCGGGCGTCGTGACGTTCAGCGGCTTATATCTGGGCAGTCTCCCCTCACGGGGAGCTACAGGATCGGCGATGGACGGTTACGGGCTTTCACTGAGCTACGCACCGCAGGGAGCCACAGCCTCCGGCATTCAACCCGCTCCTGCGCCGGGCTATATAGAGCTGGATGTTCTGAAGGCGCGGCCTTCTGTCGGCCTCAAGGTCACGGCGATCACACAAGGCGGCTCGTATAGCCCGGCAGGCGACGCAGTACTGATGGCCACGGTCACGAACGCGTCGTTTGCGGGCGGGGCTACCGCCACGGGCATAGCCTGCTTTTACGACAACCTGCAGGATCCGTCCGTCAACTCATCGGCCTCATCTCCGGCGGATACGGACCTTATAGGTACGGTTTCAGCGTTGAATGGAAAATTTTTCCTATCAAATGCCGTGCTCGTAGCAGGGGACAGGGAGCCGGGCGACATCTATGCCGTATACTCCGGCGACGACAACTACCACGGCGGCTCGGGCGGCCTGAACTCCGGCTACAGCGTCGCGAAGGCGAAGCAGCCGGCCCCCGTCATAACCGGCGCGGGCGTGACGCAGGCTGACGCAACTTCCTATGTTATCACGGAGCCAAAGATATATGGGCAAGCGCCGTTTTCGGTCATGGCGGACAACTCTGTGGCGGACGCCACCGGGGGATACGCATGGTATTATTCGGGAAGCGTGACGCCTTCCGGGGACGCCGGTAGCGTAGGCCTTATAGACGTCAGCCTTTTCACGGGCAATATGACCGTCACTGTACGAAGGGAAGGCGACGGCAACTATGACGCGTCGCCCCTGTCTACACTGAACTTCAAGGTCGATCCGCGCCAGGTCATTATAGCGGGTGTGGGTGCGAAGGGCAAGACATATGACGGCCATGCAACGGCTGATGTGGTAAGAGGCGGCGCTGAACTGACTTCCGTACCCGGCATCACCGAGTCCGGTGTTATACCTAAGGACAGATACAAAGAGATACTAGATTTCTCTGTGGGTGAGGCCAGATTCACGGGGGGCGGCGTCCCCTCATACCCGGGCCATCCCGAATACGCAGGTGAGGGCAAGATCGTCACCTTCGCGGGCTTTACTCTCACGGGTAGCGGCTCCAGTAGCTACGCGCTCGTGGGCCAGCCGGCTGTGACTACGGCATCGATCGCGAAAGCTACGCCCGAATGGACGTCGATGAGCCCATCCGGCATATATTACGGGCAGACGCTCGGCGACTCCACCACCTCCGGCATCAAG
>JAISLZ010000103.1 GCA_031277015.1 Eubacteriales Family XIII. Incertae Sedis bacterium
GGTGGCTATAGCGGCGGGGCCATACCTGTTCCCATCCCGAACACAGAAGTCAAGCCCGCCTGCGCCGATGATACTTGGAGGGCGACCTCCCGGGAAAGTAGGACGTTGCCGGTTCTATCGAGACTCCCTCGCGCAAGTGAGGGAGTTTTGTGTGTTTATGGTATAATGGCGACGGAGCAATGTTTGCTTCAGGAGATGCTTGTAATTAGAATACTGGAAAGGAATATAAAAATGGGCTATCAGGAGGATTTGAATAATGCTAAATCGCTTTTTGACTCTGGGGCTTTGTCTGCGGAAGAATATAATAAATTAAAGGAAAGCATTCTGAAGAAGCAGGTAACGGAACATGGAAACGCATCCTCATCTAGCGCGCAACCGGGCGTAGCGCCTCCCCCGGAGCCTTCGTTTGCGCCGGAGGATGCTTATCAGCAGCCCGATCCCGTGCAGCAACAGGGGTATCAGCCGGGATATCAGCAGCAGGGTGGTGGCCAGCAATATTACCAGCAACAGGCTGGCCAACAGTATTATCGGCAGACTCCTTACGGGCAGGATCAAAAAAGCAAAATAGCTGCGGGCCTGTTCGGTATATTCCTCGGATGGCTGGGGGTGCACAATTTTTATCTCGGATATACAGGGAAAGCTATCGCGCAGCTCATTCTTTCACTGGCGCTCGGTTGGGTATTCGGAATCGGCCTGATAATATCCGGTATCTGGGGACTCATCGAGGGTATAATGATACTGGCGGGTAGCATCAATACAGACGCCAAAGGAATACCATTGAAAGATTAATCGGGCTAAAAGCGAGATAAATAAAATCGCGAGAGGAGAGGAAGTCATGAGTATTAAAGTAAGAAAATACAGCGAATGGAAAGATACCGCCATCATCGTGCATATCATCACTCAGATGATGGGCAAGGTAAAGCTGTCGCGCATGGAGCCACAGCCGGAGTGGGCGCACGTTCTGCTAAGCCTCACGTCGGATGGCTTCACGACGGGGCTGATACCCTATGGGGACAAGAGTTTTCAGATTGAGTACAATATACGCGAGAGCAAAGTTCGGGCTGCCGGCATAGACGGGCGCGAGAGCGGGTTTGCCCTTGGTGGCGATACGCCGATCAGCGGATACTTTGGTGAGTTCGAGCGCATGCTCGTGGATGTGATGTGCGAGACCGAGATATATACGATGCCTCAGGAAATGTCCGTCAAGACGCATTTTCACGAGGATCACGAAAGGCGAGTGTACGACCCGGATGCCGCGATGGACTTTTTCCGCGCTAGTGTGTTCGCCTACGGAGGCATATCTAAGTTCGTGGCCGGATATCGCGGCAAAAAACTCATGACCCAGTATTTCTGGGGTACGTTCGACACGACGGCGGTTCTGTTCTCGGGCGAGGAAGCGCCGTGGCAGGGTGAAGGCATTATCGAGGCGGGAGCCTTCGACGAGCAGATGATGGAGCTCGGGTTCTGGCCTGGTGACGACGCCTTCGATGACCCGGCGTTCTACATACTTATGTACCCCTTTCCGAATGCGGACTATACAGACGCGGGCATACGGCCGGACAAGGCCTGGTTCAGTACGGAGAAGTCGGAGTTTTTCTTCAAGCTTTCCGACGTGCTCAGCTACGACGACCCGGACGCCACTTTGCAGGATTTTCTCAAGAGCGGATATGAGATATTCACGCGTGGCGAGGGATGGCCGTCGCTAGATTGGTACGAGAAGCCGCTGCTGTATGGCAAAGGAAGCAGCAAGCTGTAGCTGACTTGTCTTTTCCCTGCATGGCGTTGTTGTTGCTCGCTTTTCGGTACTCACGTACTGCGAGTACGCTCCGTTCCGAAAAGCTCGCACGCCTAGCCATGCAGGGAAAATCCTGCGTCAGCAACTGACTTGTCTTTTTCCCGATTCTATTTCAAGGAGATGGCCTTTCGGAAATCCTGAAGGGCGCCCTCAAGAGCGGCGTCCTTCTTGAATATCGCCGAGGTGCCGAGCACGAGGATGTCCGCGCCTGCGGCTATCATCTTGTGTGCGTTCGGTACGCTCACGTTGCCGTCCACCTCGATCTCTATATTATCATGACCGCGTTCGTTAAGGTATGAGCGTAGTGCGGCGATTTTGCCAATTGTGGATGGGATGAGTTTCTGGCCCGCGTATCCGGGATTGACAGTCATGATGAGCACGGCATCGATGTCGTCCAACAGATATTCGATGGAAGCTATCGGCGTCGCGGGGTTCAGCGCGATCATCGCGCGCGCGCCCCTCTCCCTTATGTCCGCGAGCACGCGCTGCGGATGTGGTGTTGATTCGTAATGTACCGAGACGTATTCGCCAGGCTGCGGGTCAAACCATGCCACCTTGTCGCCAGGTTCATATACCATGAGGTGTATGTCGAGCGGTATGCCTGAGAGGGTGCGCAGCTGATGGGCATAGTCGACGCCGATCTGCATGTTCGGGACGAAGGCGCCGTCCATGACATCTATGTGAAGCCACTCGGCGCCGCCTTCATCGAAGGCTGCGAGTGTCTCCGGTATGAGCGAGATGTCCGCGCACATCATCGACGGCGCGAGCTGTATTGTGCGATGTCCTTTATCTTTGGTCATGCCGTCATCTTCTTTCATAAGCTGCCGTGATAACATGTCCATTTCATCGGTGGCGCCTCGGCGAGCGAGGGGTTTATTCCCCCGTCTGCCAAGGGTTCACGATGACGCGCATCGTCTGATGGCTCTCCGTCAATTCGAAGGCTTTCCGTATATCACTTAACGCGAAGCTCTCCGAGATGTACGGTCTTATGTCCGGCCTGCGCGCAGCAATCAGCTCTATCGCCTTGCGGTGGTGCCTTGGCATCGCGCCGTGCGCGCCCATCATCATTAGCTCCTTGTAGTGTATGATGTTCGTTTCGAGCTCTATCTTGCTACCGGCCGGTAAGCCTCCGAACAGGCTGATGCGCCCTCTATTCTTAGCCATAAGCATGGCGTCGCGATGCGTCTCGGGCGATGAATTGGCTGTGAATATAACATCGGCCCCGAGGCCGCTCGTCTCCTCCTTCACCCTGGCGATGGCGTCCTCTTTCGACGAGGCAATGACGACGTCCGCGCCGAGCTTCCTCGCCATTTCGAGGCGCTTTTCGGAGCGTTGCACCACTATTACCTTGATGGCGCCGAGCATCTTTGCTACGGGCATGATCATGAGGCCGATGGGCCCAGCACCGATGATTACGACCGTATCGCCGAGCCGTATGTCCGCAAGCTCCGTCGCGTTCAGTACACAGGCTAGTGGCTCCGCTAGAGCCGCCTCATCGTATGACATGGACGAGTCTATCCTGTGGACAGGCCCGAGATCCACCGTGAGTTTATTCAGCAGCACGTACTGTGCGAAGCTACCCGGGAATTGGTATCCAAGAGCGTAGTTGATCTGGCAGTTGTTCCCGATGCCGGCTTCACAAAACTCGCACTCTCCGCATGGTACGTCCGCGCCTATGGCTACGCGATCGCCGACCCGGAACTTCGTGACATCCTTGCCTACGGCGACGACCTCTCCCGAGCTCTCGTGCCCGATTATCTGCGGCGGGTGGACGCGCGGGTTGCCGTGATGGAATATGCGTATGTCCGAGCCGCATACGGCGCATGCGTGCACTTTGACTACGATATCGCCGCCTTCCGCCACGGGATCCGGCATGTCGCGGACTTCGAGTTGGTCTTTGCCTAGGTATACTGCTGCTTTCATCATATGCTCCTTCTACTCATTTATAAACATCACTTTCACGCTGAACTCATTCAGGTCTTTCGCGATGCGGAAGGCTTCGCCACACTCGGAGAAAGTGAACCTGTGCGTTATGAGAGGCTTCAGCTTGAACACGCCGTCCCCTATACTGTCCAGGGCTTGTGTCCAGTCGTTGTCACCGTCACTGTAGCTCGAATTCCATGTGCCTTTCAGCGTGAGTTGGCGCCTAAGTATTTCCCAGTAGCTCTTTTGCGCCAGCTTGATATCGCCTGCTGGATTACCCATGAGGATGACCTTGCCCGCGCGTCCTGCGGTCCTGACCGCTACTTCAATCGTCTGCGAGACGCCCGCGGCGTCGAGGCAGATATCCGCACCCTTGCCATCCGTCAGCGCATTCACGTAATCTGCGGGGTCGTTAGTAGCCGAATCCGATACGTCTTCAAATCCTATATGCCTGGCGAACTCGAGCTTACGGTCGTCCACATCAAAGAGGATGACCCTGCCCGCGCCCCAGGCGCAGGCGGCTTGTCCAGCGAGTAGCCCTATGGTTCCGGCGCCTAAGATGGCGATGGTGTCCCCTCTGTTCACGCCGAAGCGTTTCAGCGCGTGCAGGGCGACGGCGCAAGGTTCGGCCATAGCCGCTTCCTCAAAGCTGACGCTGTCCGGCACGGGGACGAGGTTCCATTTTTTTACAGCAAGATATTCGGCAAAAGCGCCATTTCTGCGTGAGCCATAGTAATCATAGTTCTCGCACTGCTGGTATTCCTTTTCAGCGCACGACTCGCATTCAAAACAGGGTAGCAACGGGAATACCGCGAAGCGTCCGCCTAGCAGATGTTCGTCACCTTCGTTCACCTTGACTGCCTCGCCCGCAAATTCATGGCCGGGTATGGTCGGGAAGTGGTAAGTGCCCTTTGTGAACACGCGCGGCACGTCCGATCCGCAGATTCCGGCGGCGCGTACCCTAAGAAGCACTTCGTCCGGCGCGATTTCCGGCACTGGCGCATCCTCGTACCTGAGATCCCCTATACGGTGAAGTACACAGGCTTTCATTAGGTATCCTCCATCATCTGAATCTATCAAGATAAGCCGGAAAAACAACGTAATCCAACTACATTTCTACTGTTCCGATTATATCATAACTCGGTCGCTTGCAACGACATTCGTGATCTGCGCTCAGAACATATTGGCCATCGATCAAAAAAAGCTTGACAAGCATAGTTCCTTCCGCTATAATACCTATAAAACATATAAAGTATATATAATAGATTGACCGGAAGACTGGAAATCGCCATCGAAAGATGTGACTTCTGGTCTTTCTGCTTTTTAGGAAAAAGTAACGGTGAAAAGGGATGCAAGGAAAAGTTGATCATAAAAATGCCATTATCGGTATCATTGCGCTAACGGCGTTCTTTCTCCTGTGGGAGTTTTCTTCCAGAAATAACCTGATAGACTCGCAGTTCGTGCCGCCTTTCTCGACTGTTGCGTTGGAGGCGGGAGTTCTTCTGGAGGATGGGTCACTGTTTCATCACATTGGATCAAGCCTGGGAAGACTTTTCAGTGGCCTCGGGTTGGCCGTGGTGACCGGCATTCCTTTGGGATTTTTCTTGAGCGGATGGACACCAGGATTCTCCAATTTCATGAAACCCCTACTAAATAATTTTTCAATGTTGAACCCCTTTGCTTTGATCCCGGTCTTTATCACTATACTTGGTATCGGAGAAATCAGCAAGATTGGAATCATATACTGGGTGCTGGTCTGGCCCGTAACCTTTTCCACGACGGTGGGGATACAGGCGATTGATCCCGAAGTGATGTTGGTTGCGCGGTCCATGGGCGCAAAACGCAGGGACATATTTTTTCATATATCCATACCCGCGGCTATAGCGCCCATCTTTCAAGGGCTGAAAACCAGTCTAACCCTTGGATTCATCGTCTTGCTCAGCGCCGAAATGGTCGGTGCGGAAACCGGTCTTGGTTGGCTCGTTTTCAATTCGCAAAAGAACTACAATATCCCCCGCATGTACGTCGGCATATTGCTCGTAGCGATAATAGGCTTTGTCATTTCAGGTTTGCTCGACTATATGCAGAAATCCATCGTGGATTGGAACCAGGAGGCGTAGAACGGATGTCTGACCATGGTATCAGGACAAGCAAAGCTGGGAAGAAGATAGCGCGCGCGCTATTCGCATCTGCGTCAACCCTTATCTTCATCTTGATTTGGTACATACTTTCATCGGCAGGGATCCTGAATCCGGGGACGATCCCAGGGCCGGTCGACGTTTTCGCTGCGCTGATCCGCAACCTTTTTGCGACGGATATGGCGGCGGAACATATCCTGCCGACCATCAGGCGCGCTGTCATGGGCTTTGCGTTCGCCACGGGCGTCGGTGTAGGCATAGGACTGCTTTTTTCAAGCATCCTGAAATCATTGAAGCCTGTCGTGGTCCCCATATTTCATTTCCTGGAAAAACTCAATCCGTTAGCTCTTTTCCCCGTTATTATGCTGTTTGCAGGTATTGGGGAAGAAAGCAAGGTGTTGATCATTTTCTGGGTGGTTGTTTGGATTGTGGTATTCCATACGATCGCCGGCGTCGAAAATGTAGATACGCTGTATCTGCAGTCCGCCAAAAGCATGGGGGCAGGCGGATTCGCGCTTATGATCAAGGTGATACTCCCCGCGGCAGCGCCAGAGATATTCAGTGGCGTCAAATTCGGAGCGAACATAGCCTTTATCTTTGTGATTTCCGTTGAAATGTTGAGTGCGTCATCCGGACTGGGCTGGTTCATCGCTAACGCCAAACATCAATATAATTTGGCGAATCTGTACAGTACTGTGATATTGGTCGCTATCGTCGGAATCATTGTTAGCTCTATTTTCAACATACTAGAAAGGAGATTGTTTTCATGGAAACAAAGTTCTATACCGGCGTGATCGGTGTGTGCGGCTGAATTTACCGTCCGGCGGGAAAAGGAGTATTTCCCGGCAAATCATGGCTATTAAAGGAGATAAAATAAGATGAATAGAATAAAAAAGAAACATAAGAGTTATATATTGGTTTTTTTAAGCTGCATTTTGATTGTTGTTTTAGCAGCTTGCGGCAATGGAAGCGATCATGAAAGCGGAAGCGAGACTGCCTCGCCGGATAACGGTAGTACGGAGAGTGAATCATCCGGGGCAGAGAGCTCCGACTCAGGCGATGACCTTTTCCCGATCAAGACATCGACCCGGTACGACTGCACGCTTGCGCCGTATTTGGTGGCCGACAAGCTCGGGTATTTTGCCGAAGAAGGCCTGCGACTTGAATTCACCGGTGAAATCCCCAGCAGCGAGTATGTCGCCGGCGTCGTAAGCGGGGCTAATGATTTTGCCGACGGGCATCCCAACGAAATAGCTCTACAGATACACGGTGGCGCCGATATCCGGGCGGTCGGCAGATCCATAATAGAGCCGAGCGAAGACAAGGATCCTAGACTGAGGCATATGTGGTATTACGTGACGCCGGAAGCTGCGGAGGCGGGTGTCAAAACGATTGCTGACCTCGCTGCTTACAAGGATGGTGAGAAGTTAAAATCCGCCGGATATCAGGATACATGCGAATCTTTCATTATCAATAAGGCGCTGGATTATTATAAAGTTCCGCGCGATAAGCTTGAGTGGATTACATTTGATTCGGATCTGTCCAAAATCGAGGCGTTGAAACTCGGCCAGGTCGACCTGATAGGGGTGCATCCTCCGTTCTACGACGCCGCCGACGAGGCGGGGCTTGTTAAGATCGGGGATTCATCTGAGGCGCATCTGGGTGAAGCGACGGGTGTCTATCTGTATTACTTTTCCAATAAGTTTATCGACGAGCATCCGGACGAAGTGGCCGGATTTGTACGTGCGCTGACCAAAGCGCAGCAGTATGCGAACGCAAATCTTGAAGAAACAGCGAAGTGGACGGGTGAGTTCATCAATCAGGAGGTGAAAGGCAACCACTACTATTCCGAAACGACAGAAATAGACGAAGCGACCATACTGCCGTGGATCGAAGATCTGGAGACATCCGGGACGCTACAGCCCGGTGCTATCAAGGTTACTGATATCATAACGCATCAATTTGAAGTAGCTTAATATTTAGTCGATACGGCAAGGGCGGCTATACAATGCCGCCCTGCAGAAAAGGAAGCATGTCATGCCGAAAAAGAAGAAGAAAGTCAATCTTGATCTCGCGAATATCGCCCCACGCGAGCTACGTCTGGGTTCGATCATATCGTGGGACGGCAGCGCCTCGGACCTTGCCGAGCTCTCGAACTATGAGCTGCGGAGCCGTAAACGGCGCGGTTGCGGCAAAAGCTGCGGCCCGGGTGAAAGAGGCTGCCGTCTTGCGGAGCTGGATATGCCATTCAACCAGCAGACGATGTGTAGCCAATCCATTGTCGCCTGCCAAATAGGTAATATTACAGACTGCATTTTGATAGAGCATTCACCGATCGGATGTTCCTCCTATCATCCGCATTTTGATTTTGCTTACAAGGTGGGCCTTGTGCGCCGTGGCAAGGAGCCAAAGAGCATCCAGATAGTGAGTACCAATTTGCTGGAAAGCGACATGGTATTCGGCGCCAGCGACAAACTCCGCCGGTCGATCATGGATGCGCATCAGCGATTTGAGCCGAAGGCGATCTTCATCTCAATGTCCTGCTCGACAGCGATCATAGGTGAGGACATCGGCAGCATCGCGGCTGAAATGGAGAAAAAGCTGGGGCTTCCCGTAGTGCCTCTGTTTTGCGAAGGGTTCCGCAGCAAACACTGGAGCAGCGGGTTCGACATCTCGCAGCACGGCGTGGTCCGCCAGATAGTTCGCAAGACGAGAAAAAAGCAGAAGGATCTGCTGAACATCGTCGCGCTGTGGGGGACGGACTATTTTACGGAGATGTTGGCGCCGCTCGGCCTGCGTGTCAATTATATGATCGACATGGCCAGCTTCGACGAGCTTGCCCAAGCTTCCGAGGCTGCTGCGACCGCTACGTTTTGCCATACGCTCGGGTCATATATGGCAACCGCTCTGGAAGAAGAATTCGGTGTGCCCCAGATCGACGCGCCGCAGCCCTACGGCATCTCGTCTACCGACGAATGGCTGCGCGCCGTAGCGAAAGCGGTGGGCAAAGAGGGTGAAATAGATGGCTTCATAGAAAATGAGCACAAAAGGATCCTTCCGCAAATCAAAAAACTGAAAAAGCAGTTGAAGGGTGTAAAAGGGTTCGTATCCACAGGTTCGTCATTCGCTCACGCTATGATAGAGGTGCTGCGCGAGCTCGGGGTCACTGTGGATGGCTCCCTGGTCTTCCACCACGACCCAGTCTATGACGCAGGGTATGAAAACCAGAACACGCTGAAGCATCTGGTTGACAACTATGGGGACATACCCTATTTTTCAGTCAGCCGCACGCAGCAATACCAATTCTACGGGCTTCTGAACCGCGTCAACCCGGACTTCATCATCATCCGGCACAACGGCGTCGCCCCGCTCGCCGCCAAGCTTGGGATTCCCTCGTTCGCGATGGGTGATGAACATTTCCCCCTCGGCTATGACGGGATAGTGCGTATGGGGGAAGCACTGGTCGGGATATTGGCGAGAAAAAAATTCAATAATGTGCTGAAACGCCATGTGGAGCTTCCGTATACGCCGTGGTGGCTCAGCCAGGAGGATCCGTTCCTCATAGCCAGGCAACCGGAGATTCTTGAGAACGCGCCGCTGTCGCCCTGCGCCATCGCGCAGCGCGAATATATCCGGGAAGGAGCAAGTTCAAGATGAGTGCAGTTTCAAAACGTGTTTCCAATAAAGCCGGAAACAAAAACGTCCAAGCCCATACGCAGACAAACTCCATCGTTCACCCGCGCTACGGCTGCATGATAGGTGCGGCGTACAGCGTGGCGGCGATCACCCGTGGCGTGCCCATCGTACATTGCGGCCCGGGATGCATAGACAAGCAATACTTCATATTGTGCAGCGACAACGGGAATCAGGGCGTCGGTTATATGGGCGGCGGCGCCATCCCAAGCACGAACATAGGGGAGAACGACGTGGTATTCGGGGGTGCTCCCAAATTGGAACGTCTGATTGACGCGTCACTCAAAATCATGGATGGTGACATCTACGTAGCCTTTTCGGGATGCTCAAGTGCGCTGGTCGGAGATGATGTCGAATCGATCACTCGACCATATCAGAATTCCGGTCTTCCGCTCGTCTATGTGGATGCTCCCGGGTTCAAGGGCAACAATCTGATAGGGCATGAACTCGTCGTCAATGCCATCATCGACCAATTTGTCGGCCCCTACAAAGGGAGGAAGAAGAAGGGGCTCGTTAATCTGTGGACTGAGGTGCCGTATTTCAATACCAACTGGCGTGGGGATCTGATCGAACTGAAACGCATACTGGAAGGGGTCGGTTTCACCGTGAACGTGCTGTTCGGCATAGAATCGGGAGGCGTGAGTGAGTGGAAAAGTATCCCGAAAGCTTCATTTAATATCCTTTTATCTCCCTGGGTAGGCATGGATATCGTAAGGCATCTGGAAGAAAAGTATGGACAGCCATGGGTCCACTTTCCCTCCATCCCGATAGGGGAGGAATCTACGAGTGCATTTCTGCGCGAAGTAGTGGAGTTCGCCGGAAACGATAAGGAGAAAGCCGAGAAATTCATCGCTAATGAGGCGAAGCAATACTACTATTTCTTAGAACATTTTGCGGATTTTTTCTCCGAATACTGGTTTGGGCTTCCATCGAGATTTGCCGTCGTCTCCGACAGTGCATACAATATTGCCTTTTCGATATTCCTGGCCGATCAGCTCGGCCTGATCCCAGTCAAACATATCATCACCGATAACCCTCCTGATATCTATCGTGACAAAATACAGGAATTATACAAGCATCTTTCGGAAGGTATTTCTTCTGAAGTTGAATTTATAGAGGATGGATATCTTGTGGAACAATCGCTCAAGGCCGCGGATTTCGGAAGCGGGGCGCCGTTGATTCTGGGTACGTCATGGGAGAGGAATATAGCCCGCGAGCTCGGTGCCATATTCCTGGAGGTGAGTACTCCCGCAATGGAGGAGATCGTTATCAACCGTAGCTATATAGGATACAGGGGAGCTCTCTCCCTTATTGAACGTATCTATACTCCGACGGTCAATGTGTTTTAACGAAGGCTCATGAAAGGAGCAATAAAATATGGCAAAAGAATTGAGGCAGATCGCTATTTACGGAAAAGGCGGGATAGGGAAATCAACGACCACGCAAAATCTCACTACAGCCTTAGCCGAGAACGGCAGGAAAGTCATGGTGGTCGGTTGTGATCCGAAAGCTGATTCCACGCGTCTTATTCTCGGTGGTCTAGCGCAAAGGACGGTGCTAGATACACTCCGCGATGAGGGGGAGGATGTCGATCTTGCCAATATCTTGAGGCAGGGATATCTGAAAATACGTTGTGTCGAATCCGGAGGTCCGGAACCCGGGGTTGGATGCGCTGGGAGAGGTATCATCACTTCCATAGGATTGCTTGAACGGCTGGGCGCCTATACAGATGATCTGGACTATGTTTTCTACGATGTTTTGGGAGATGTGGTCTGCGGGGGGTTTGCGATGCCGATCCGTGAGGGCAAAGCTAAGGAGATATATATCGTCGCGAGCGGGGAGATGATGTCTCTTTACGCTGCCAACAACATCGCCAAAGGGATCCAGCGTTACTCGGAAAACGGAGACGTTCGTCTGGGCGGGATCATCTGCAACAGCCGCAATGTTGACAGGGAGCCGGAGCTTCTGCGTGCCTTCTCCAAGGAGCTCGGGACAAAGCTCATACATTTAATCCCGAGGGACAATGTCGTGCAGCACGCGGAGATCAATCGCAAGACTGTCATAGAGTACCAGTCGCAGTCAAAGCAGTCGAAGGAATACAGGGCTCTTGCGAAAAAGATAGAGCAGAACCGCAAGTTTGTGGTCCCAAAGCCTATGACATCGGATCGGCTCGAGGAAATCCTGCTAGAGTTCGGACAGATTGATGAGCTTGAAAATTATGCGATATGACCCGTACGGCCGTGTCGGGAAAGGAACAGAACATGTCAGATAGCAAATATAAAATAACGGTTGCCGCCGGAGCACTCTTTCTAGCGTTCGGGGCGGCTATTGCGGTCATCCCGAACATCATTTATTATTTTGTCGAAACCAAGGGCCATATGGCTATGCAGTGCTACGAAACGGTCGTGGCGGAGACGATCGTAGGTGCCGCCATAGCCGTTTCCGGGATAGCCTATCTCCGGTCCAAGCCTTTGAAAACAAAATTTTATCTATCCATTGCCATAGCGATAGAAGGCATCGCCGCATTGCTGTTCCCATCGAACTGGACATCGCTGTGCGACAGTCACACGATGGCATGTCAGGTTTTGACCAAGCCGTTCATCATCGTCGCTTCGGTTTTGTTGATCGCTACCGCCGTTGTCGGCATACTCTTGTCCGCTCCGTCCCTGAAGCGCGGCGCGGATGGCGGGGCAAGCAAAGAATATATATAGAGGTATACCATGACCATATCATATACGGGGAATACGGAAAATAGTGAAATACATGTTCGGGACCTGAACCTGACCTATCGGATAAAAAGAAGGAAAAAAGAAGCGACAGGCTCACAGGTAGCACTCAGGGATGTGAATCTTGATGTGCGGAAGGGGGAATTCCTTTCGCTCGTCGGCCCCAGCGGCTGCGGCAAATCGACATTCCTGTATATCCTGGCAGGATTGATCCAGAGGACATCCGGTGATGTCTCCATCAATGGTAATGAGGTCATCGGGCCTGGCCTTGACCGTGGGATCGTCATGCAGGGATATGCGCTTTTTCCGTGGCGCACGATTCTCAGAAACGTCGAATTCGGCCTTGAGATGAAGGGCACGCCAAAAAAAGACCGTCGCGAAACCGCATTGCGCTGTATCGAAATGGTGGGGCTGAAAGGTTACGAGGGCAGATACCCTTACGAGCTGTCAGGTGGCATGAAACAGCGTATAGCCATCGCCCGCGTGCTTGCTTACAATCCGGACGTGCTGCTCATGGATGAGCCCTTTGCTGCGGTGGACGAACAGACGCGCAATGCGTTGCACGAGGAATTGTTAAGGATATGGACCGAAACAAAGAAGACGATCATCTTCGTGACCCACAGTATAGACGAGGCGATATTTTTATCGGATCGCATCGCCGTCATGACCGCCGGGCCCGGACGAATCAAGAGTATCGTTCCCATCGACTTGGACAGGCCACGGCCCGCCTCGGTACGCACCTCTCCGGAATTTTCCACATACCGTCACAAGGTCTGGCAATTGCTTCAGACCAGATCGGATATGGTAAAGGATGTTAAAATAGAAAAGCATATCCTCGAAGAATTTCCACAGGAGAATGCGATATGAAGGGCACGACGTGTTCTGAAACTGATTTTGATGGCAGGTTGACACCTTTTGGAATATCCTTTAGAAGTATTGTCTACCGTCGCAATCGTTCACTGCTTCTGATTGCGCTGGTCGCTTTTACATCACTTACCGTTACGGGTGGCTCATTGATCGCTTTCAGCATCATGAACGGTGTCGACGTCGCGGAAAAACGTCTTGGTGCGGACGTGATGATCGTACCTTTCGGCACCGAAGCCGACATGGAAGGCGTACTGCTCAGAGGCGCTCCAGGTACTTTCTATCTACCAGAGGGGATCGAAGACGCTGCACGCGGCCAAGAAGGGATCGAACGAGTATCTCCGCAGCTATATATAGCGACCTTCAATTCTTCTCACTGCGCGATGCCGGTACAGGTCATCGGGTTCGATCCACAAAGCGATTTTGTGGTTGGCCCGTGGATCGAGCAAACGATTCCCGGGGGGGCGAGCAAGGGGGAGGTGATAGTGGGCAGCGATATTAACCGTGCGCCCGGAGACTCTTTTCTGATGTTCGGGAGAGACTACGAAGTCACAGGGAAACTCGACAAGACGGGAATGGGGTTCGATAGATCGGTGTTCCTGGATTCCTCAACCGTGGAGCAGGTGATTGAGGATTATGGGAGTTACGAAGATGCGGTCCAGCTTCCCGATGGCGCAGATACCGTATCGGTGCTGATGGCGGATGTCTCAAAGGGCCAGGATATCACGAAATTTGCGGAGGATATGCGCGACAGATTCAGAAGCGAGGGTGTTGGTATCCTTCTCCCTAAGGATATGCTGCAATCGATGTCTGCGAACCTGTCGTTGATATTTACCGTTATCGCCATTTTGTTGATCGTAATCTGGGCGATGTCCCTAATCGTTCTCGCCACGGTATTCACCTTCGCTGTCAACGAAAGGAGAGGCGAATTTGGCATATTGCGCGCGCTTGGCGCTACGCGCAAAAAACTCGCACGCGTCATACTTGCAGAATCTTTTGTCATAGGCATTGTCGGAGCCGCGGCCGGAAGCGCCCTTTCGCTGCTGATCGTCCTGTCGTTCGGGGATTTCATCGGATCCGAAATCCCATTGTCCTTCCTGCTTCCATCGGCTGGCACAACTATATGGATTGGTGTGGCCGGTTTTCTGGCAGCCTTCGTGGTCGGGCCGCTCGCATCTATCGCCCCTGCTTTCAAAATCGGGCGCAGTGAAGTCTTTTCAGTGATTCGGGAGGCGGTTTGATGTTGCTCGCTGCCAGGGATCTGCGTAAGGAATTTATCAGTGGTGCCCGACCTTATCCGGCGGCGGACGGTGTGAGCATAAGGGTCAATGCCGGAGATTTTGTCGCTATCACGGGGCGCTCAGGAAGCGGCAAAAGCACTTTGCTGAACATGATTGTCGGGTTGGTCAAACCCGATTCGGGGTCAATCGTATTTGAAGGCAATGAGATCACCACTATGGACGACGAAGCTCTGTCGAGCCTCCGACGGACGCGGATAGGGTACATACCCCAGGGCCACGGGGCGGTAGGCTATCTGGACGTGAAGGAGAATGTGATCCTCCCGGCTGCGCTCCAAGGGGATTTTGAGGAAGCGGCAAACGCGGCACGCAGGATGACAGGACTCCTGGACGAACTGGGTATCGTGCATCTTGCCGATGAATACCCTTCCCGCCTTTCCGGCGGTGAACTGAGACGCGTGGCGATCGCACGCAGCCTTATCTCGTCTCCAGCATTGCTTTTGGCGGACGAACCGACTAGCGATCTGGATCGTGAAACAACCGCGGAGATCATGAACGTATTCGCAGCTATAAACGATAACGGGACTACGGTCATAATGGTGACTCACGACGAGGATGCCGCTTCATTCGCGGATATAAGGTATATCATGGAACGAGGCAAAGTGAGGTCATGATGGGAACAAGCCAGGGATCGAAATACATAAAACATTCATATGCCGATATTATCTCAAAAAAGAACCTTTATATCATCGAAAACCATATCTCAGGCATAGAGTACGGTTCGGTGACGGTCAAGATACATAACAACAAGATAGTTTTCATAGAGAAAAAAGAAAAAGTGAAAATCGGCAAACCACGGTGACGCAGGGCGGTACGTGTGCCATCAGCCATCCTGGCAACCTTCATGGCTGTTTGGCGAAACGGCCGGCCGGCGTCACTCCCCCGGCCCTACGGTCTTGGTCCAGTCGAAGCGGAAGAAGCGCGGCAGGCCGCCTACGTGCGTCTCGGCGGCTTCACCCCTGACGAGGGGGCGGAGGTAATCCACCATCTCCTGCGAGACATTGGTGCCGCCGTCCGAAATCCACTCGAGCGGAACGGTCTTTTCTTCGTTCGCGATGTTGTCCAGCGCGCCTTCGGCGTAACGGATCAGGTAGGGCTCGCTCGACTCGCGCTGTATGGTGATCATGACGCCGCTGCGCCCCGCGAGGGCGGCTTCCACGGCGCGCCTGCCGCACTCGTACGATTCGCTCAGGTCCGTAGCGCTCGCGTAATGGGCTGCCGCGCGCTGGAGCGTGCTGAACATGATGGCGCGGCTCTTCAGCCCAGATATGCCGGACTTCCCCTTCAGGAGCGATTCAAGTGCGGACGCGACGCCGCCGAGGGTCTTATGGCCGAACATATCCTCCGCGGCGCCGGTATCGGCTATGTACGTGCCGTCCGCATACTTGATGCCTTCCGATACCGCCACGACGATCTGGCCCTCTTTCCTTATGAGCTCTGCCGCACGCGCGACGAAGTCGTCCGGGTCGAATGGGAGCTCGGGCAGATATATCAGATGCGGCGCGGGCACGCCCGTGTCCCTGGCAAGCACGGACGCGGCCGTGAGCCATCCGGCGTTGCGGCCCATCACTTCCACGATGGTCACAGCGGGCAAGGGGTACACTATCGTGTCGAGGTAGACCTCCGCGACGCTCGCGGCCACATATCTGGCCGCGCTGCCGAATCCCGGCGTGTGGTCGGTCTCTGCGAGGTCGTTGTCTATCGTCTTGGGTATGCCTACGGCTACTATGTCTTCGCCGTGCTCTTTGAAATAATTCGCCACGCGGCAGACCGTGTCCATCGAGTCGTTGCCGCCGTTGTAGAAGAAGTAGCCGATGTCGTACTCCTTGAGTATCTCGAGTATCCGCGCGAACACGGCGTCGCCCTCCACGCCCTTGGGTATCTTGTACCTGCTGCTGCCGAGCGCTTGGGCCGGGGTATGTATGAGCGTGTCGATATCATCGGATGTTGTGATCTGATCCGATATGCTGATGAGCTTGCGGTCCAGGAAACCCTGCATGCCGTTGACCGCACCGTACACCTTGCCGATCTCCCCAGCGGCCATCGCCCTGGATATCGCCCCCGCGATAGACGCGTTGATTGCGGAGGACGGCCCCCCGCTCTGGGCGATCACCATGTTCTTCTTGTCTGCCATTAATGCCATTCCTTTCGATTCTTGATATAATCTCGCTGTTGCCGTTTTATAGGCTTATAATCTAGCGGCTGCTGTTTTCGCTTTCTCATCCTGCCACTGCTGTTTTGCTTGCCTTATAGCTTTATAGCCGTCTCAAGCGCTATCTCCATCATGTCGGTGAAGGTCTTTTCCCTTTCGCTCGCGGGTAGTTCCTCCCCTGTCAGAACGTGGTCGGATATGGTGCATAGGCCGAGCGCTTCCTTGCCCGCCTGATGCGCGCAGAAGTAGAGGGCCGCGATCTCCATCTCCACGGCGAGACAGCCCAGCTTGCCCCACTTGACGGCGGAGCCGTTCGCGTCGTAGAAGTGGTCGGACGTGAAGACATTGCCTACCACGATCTTCTTGCCTATCTCCCGCGCCGTGTTCACGGCCGTCTCGAGCAGACGGTAGCTCGGCGTTGGGGCATAGTGCTGCCCGGCGAGTTCGGGGTACTGCGCACTGATGAAGTTTGAGCTCGTGCACGCACCGATGGCCGCAAGCACGTCGCGCACCTTGAGGCTCTCGTTCACCGCTCCGGCCGAGCCTATGCGTATGATGTGGTCGACGCCGTACGTTCCGAACATTTCAAAAGCGTAGATGCCAATGGAAGGGCAGCCCATGCCGTGGGCCATCACGGAGAGCGGTTTGCCCTTGTACGTGCCCGTGTACCCCTGTATACTGCGCACGTTGTTCACGAGCCGCGCCCCCTCGAGATAGTTCTCCGCCACGTACTTTGACCGTAGCGGGTCGCCCGGCATGAGTACGGTCTTTGCGAAATCGCCTTTGTTTGCTTCGTTCTGTGCTGTAGCCATCCTAAACTCCTTTTCCTGTCCTATTATCCTATCGGCCTGCCTTCAGGCGTGAACAAAGGCAGATCCTCAAGGTAAATGATGTCCTTTCTTCCTATGGCGTCTCCTTCGGCGAGGATGGCCATGTTCCCTACTATCTCGCCGCCGGCCCCCTTGACGAGGCGCTCTATAGCCGTCAGAGAATTGCCGGTCGAAATGACATCGTCCACTATCAGTATGCGTTTGCCGTGCATGAGCTCGGCGTCCATCGTGTCGAGGTAGAGCTTCTGTGTCCCGGCTGTTGTGATGGAGTCGACCTCGACGCCGAACACGCCGGTCATGTACAGCTTGGGCGCTTTGCGGGCGAGGAAGTATTTCCTGTCACCGTGCTGCCTGGCCATCTCGTGCACGAGGGGGATGCCCTTGGCCTCGGCCGAGATCAGGTAGTCGTATTCAGGCGCCTTCGAGAGCAGTTCAGACGCGGCGGCGACGGTCAGCTCCGGATCGCCGAAGATGACGAAGGCCGCGATATATATGTCGTCGTTGAGCTTGCAGAGCGGTAGCGAGCGTTCAAGTCCCGCTATGGTCATATTGTAATCCACGTAATTGTTTCCTCCCGATCAAAACCCGGCGCGGGCCGGCGCCACAAAAATACAGTAGCCCTCTCCATCTGATTGACAATATTTTATCACATACAGCCATTACAGGCGAGTTCGAATAGCCCCCTATACCTTATATACAACGTCGCGCCTGCGCAGGGATTGATCGCTATCACCGTACTCGCGCCCACTTTTATCCCTGTGACTGGCCCGCGGGGTATACGAGGTACACCGGTTCACCGAGATACTTCGGCTTTTTGTCTGTCAGCACATAGAAAAAGTCCTTCGTTCGCGCGAATATCTCGCGCACATCGCGCCGGAACTGACCTGACTTGCGTGGCTCTGCGGCAACGCCGTAGGCTTCGATACCGAGCCTGCCCGCGATGTAGAGCGCGCGGTATAGATGGTACTTCTGCGTGACTATGAGAGCCCGGTCCGCGCCGAACACGTCCCGCAGCCTGTACATGCTGTCGTACGTCGAGAAGCCCGCGTAGTCGAGATAGATGTTGTCCTCCCCGACTCCGTACGTAGCGCCGCCCTCTATGGCGTACCGTTTCATCGCGGCCACCTCATTGTATTCGTTCGTGCCGTTGTCGCCGGAGAACAGGAGGATGTCAGTCGCGCTCACCTTCACAAGTTCCATGCCCATATCTATGCGCTCTGCGAGCATAGGGGTCGGCTCGCCCGACTTCACGGACGCACCGAGGACCTCCGCGCACCTGAACTTCCCGCCGTCCGCCGCGATGGACGCCGCTTCGTTCGCCGTGACCACGCGGTCCCTGACGGACATTATCACGATGATGTTCGTAACTCCGACAGTGAGAACCGCCACTACGACGCATACGATGATCAACCTTATTATCGAGCGCAGTAAGCCGCGCTTCATCCTTCGCGGCCGCCGCTCGCCGCTCTTTCTCATCCTTCTTTTTTCGGTCATCTGCAATCGTTTTTGCATATATTATAAAGAGACATTCCCGTATATTTATTTTTTAAAATAATAAAATCACTATTATTTATTTTACAACAGCAGGGCGCGTCGGTACATTAAATTTGTGATATACTTTCCGCGATGAACAAGTCGAGGCTCGAGGCGTTCACGGACGCCGTGATAGCGATAATAATGACGATACTCGTGCTGGAACTGGAGATGCCCGAAAGCGCGTCGTTTACCGCGCTGTGGGGGCTGAGGTTCCAGTTCCTGATATATCTCGTGAGCTTCCTGACGCTCGCGATCTACTGGAACAACCACCATCATATGTTCCAGGCGTCGCGCCACGTCTCGGGGAAGGTGATGTGGCTGAACATCATGCTGCTGCTATTGCTATCTCTTTTCCCGTTCACGACGGCGTGGATGAGCCACCATGTGAACGGCCGCGCGCCGGAGCTTCTCTTCGGTATCATCATGCTCGCCGCGGACATCGGGTGGGTGCTTGTCGGGCAGGCGCTCTGCGAGGAAAACGGACCGGACAGCCTCATAGCGAAGGCCGTCAGATCATCGGGTGTAGGGAAGTCGAAAATCACGATAGCGCTCGTGTCGGCAGGCATCGCAGTCGGGATATGGGTGCCTATGGCTACTCTAGTAGCCTGTGCGCTTTCGCTGATCCCGTGGATCATCCCCGACCGCGACATCGAGAAATGGTTGCACGAGAAAAAGGGAGGCGAAGGTTGATTGGCGTGGCAGTATAATGTATAATACGCATTATGCTGACCCTGCGCGGCGCCGCGAAGGCGATGTAGTGCGTTCCGGGAATTATGCGCCCATAGCTCAGCTGGATCAGAGTGCGTGGCTACGAACCACGAGGTCGGGAGTTCGAATCTCTCTGGGCGTGCCAATCGAAAGCCCCCTTGTATCGTTGAAATATCAACGATACAAGGGGGCTTCTCTATATCCGTAAGCAGGGTATACTATATTCATGTACTACACCTGTCACGGTACATCATCAATCTCGAAAATACAATATATGGTATATGTGATCCTGTTCGTCACAGATTGATTCTATATGTGGATGGTTTTCATGGCGCAATATGGTATAATCTGCGTGGATATTCATTCAGCGAGAGAGGTAATTCAATGATTGAAATTGCAGGGAAATACAACACCGCTATCTGCTACGCCGACGATATCGAGGAATCGGCGAGGGAGCAGATTAAATGCTTGTGCGATCGTCCAGAGCATGGCGGCAGCAACATCAGGATAATGCCCGACGTCCACGCGGGCAAAGGATGTACCATAGGTACGACGATGACCATAGGTGACAAGGTTGTACCTAACATGGTGGGCGTCGATATTGGCTGCGGGATGGAAGTCGCAAAAATAGAAAACGAGTAGCTTGACCTTGACGCGTTTGACTTGCTCACAAGAAATGGAGATATCCCGTCAGGCAGGATGATAAGGCGTGAGCCTCCCCGATTTGCAAAGCTCACCAGATTAGACAGGTTTAGGTGCAAAGATTATATAGACGAAGATAGGGCGATGAGGAGTATCGGAACGCTCGGAGGTGGCAACCACTTCGTCGAAGTGGACAAGGACGCATCCGGCGACCTGCACATCGTTAAAGCGGCAGAGTAACGGAGGTAATTTGATGAGCCTTGATACGATTCGTAGATAGCATGAATTTCTTCAATTAGTAGTACCAGCAAAATCCTTTGAAATTTCAACGACACCAGGGGATTTTCATTTCCGTAAGCTGAATGAGCAGAGTGTACGAAACGAGAGTCGGCGGTTTTCGAGGATTTTTTTCTTTTAATCGCGACTTTTATGTGTTAAGATTTGTGTGTAATATTTGGGCAGGGGACCGGTGGCGCAAGGCTGTCCGGGATTCTATAGGAGTGAATAATGACAACTAAAAACGATTTTTTCCCTGATGAACTTAGGGAAAAGCCTTTCGGAAGTCACGCGGAGTACGCGGACCACTTGTTTGTATGCGTCGATGTACGCATAGACTCGTATATCGCGAACATGAAGCCTCTTTTCCTGAGCGACGGCGGTGGGTACAAGAACGTGCTCTATCCCGACATAGAGATGGCGCATGATTTTTGTCGGAAACGGCTCTCCGATTTCTCCGAGAGTCTGCTCGAACGCGATGTAGCATCCACTTCGGTAGCGGAGGCGCCTGTGCCGGAGACTCCTATGCCGGAAAATATATCAAAAACTCCTGATACATCATCAGCATTTAATGAGTTGGATAACCTGTTCTCCGATTTTTCCGAGGAAGCTACACTGGGAGCATACACGCCGACTGCGCTGGATGTCGATGTAGACGAGATGCTGGCCTACGTGGAAGGCAGGGCGAAGGCCACTGATCTTTCTGCGGTGCCCTTGCCGATCTACTCGCTCAGCCTGAAACTGGGGTTGTCGCCTTTTTCTTTGTTCTGCTTTGCCGGCGCGCTATTGTCATCCACGCAGACGAACTACGCGGTCATCTTTCAGATCATCAATCAAAACGCCGCGCTGACCGCGCCGAGCTTTGAATCCGCGGCGCGCGTCTATTACGGCGACAAATTCAGCATCACCGAAGCGTCGGGCGCCATGTCCCTGGCCCTGGACCAGCTCTCGCCCGTACTCGACATGAACGTCAACAAGTCCATGCCGTTCTCAACGCTTCTGTCGCCCGACAAGCGCGCTATAGATTTCCTGTTCGCGGAGTCACCACCCGCTTTTGAGGATAAGTATGTCAGATTCTTCTCGATGCTGGCTGAACAGGCTCAGAACGATCCTCTGATAGCCAACAAAGGACAGCTCGACGCGCTGAATATCGCCCATAGCGACGGTACGAGGCTGTTTTCCCTCTATGGAGACGAGGGTAGCGGCAGGCGTTTTACCATCAGCCATTTCTGCGCGTGCCATGGGATAGGTTGCGTATCGCTGGACTGCGCCAAGCTGTTCTCATACGATTTCGCCTTTGTGGAAAAGGCTCTGTGGGCACTGGCCCGCGAGTGCATATTTGCGGACGCCTGCGCATGCCTGACGAACCTCGACTATCGCGAGGATGAGAAGGAGAAGTTCTACGGCTACCTCGATCTCGCCTTTGGCAGACTCCATGAGCGTGATGTTGTGGTGTTCACTTCCAGTCAGACGAAGTTACCCGTTCGGGAAATAACGGGCACAGACTACGCCCAGTTCGAATTGCCGACTCCTTCGGTCACGGAGCGCGAGGAGCTTTGGCAATATTATGCCGGACCATACGAGACGGAAGACGATGTGGAGCTAAGTGAGATGGCGGCTAAGTTCCTGTTCACGCCCGGCAAGATCAAAAGCGCCCTGAAAATGGGCCGCGCGCTGTCCGCAATGAAAAAACAGGATCGCATCTCGAGGGATTGTCTCTTTGAAGCCTGCTACAACCAGATGAGTCACGAACTCACACAGAAAGCGACGAAGGTCAAGGCTTCGTATACGTGGGACGACATCGTCATGGCGCCGGATCAGCGCAGGGCTTTGGAATATGCCTGCGACCAGATGCGTTTCCGCAAGCAGGTCTACGAGGAATGGGACTACAACCGCAAATATCCCTACGGTCGCGGCCTCTCTGTGTTGCTGTTCGGCGCGCCCGGCACAGGCAAGTCTATGTGCGCACAGGTGCTCGCCAACGCGCTGAACCTGGAGCTGTACCGCGTGGACATCTCGAAGGTCGTGGACAAGTATGTCGGCGAGACGGAGAAAAGCATCTCCATGATCTTCCGCGAGGCGAAGAAATGCAACGTCGTGCTGTTCTTCGACGAATGCGACACGCTGTTCGCGAAGCGCACGGACGACGGCGGTTCCAACCAGTCCTCGAACAACAACAAGACGGCCATGCTATTGCAGGAGATAGAAGCTTACGACGGCGTCTCACTGCTAGCCACCAACTATAAACACAACATCGACCCGGCCTTCTTCCGCCGCATGAAGTTCATCGTTGAGTTCCAGTTCCCGGACGCGGACACCAGGCACATACTCTGGACGACGACCATACCCAAGGATACGCCCATGGCCGAAGATGTGGACATACGCTTCCTGGCCGACCGCTTTGAGTTCGTGGGCGGCAACATCAAGAACTGCATACTGAACGCCGCGTTCCTGGCGGCTGGAGATCCGGAGGCGAACGGGATGGTGCATATGCGGCATTACCTGCTAGCGATACGCTACGAGTTCGTCAAGACAGGCAAAGTGTTCACGCGTTCGGACTTCGAGCCCTACGCGAACCAAGTACTGTGAGGCGGATTGTCTGCTCGGCGGCGGACCCGCCCCCATTTTGTCCTGTCCCCGCTCCGGAGGCGCGTCAGTCCGTGCGGAAAATGGCGCTTTTGTCGAATGCCGACCGCTTCGTGTCCAGGCCCTCCGAGAGGGCCCGCGCGTCCTTGTCGAAGATGCTGCGCGTGTCGTTGAGCGCCTCAGCCGGTTTCCTCTCGATGGTAATCTCCATGTCCTCCGGCCCGTCCTCCGGAAAGGTCGGGAATGTCGTCGGCTTGTTCGGCTGCTGAATCGCGCCGCGCTTTTCGTCCGTGCCCATTCAATCCTCCAAGCTAAATTCAATCCCATTTCCGTTCATAGGATTATTATAAAGGAAAGTGCACGCAAAATCTATGGCTAGTTATAATAATCATATTTAGAAAAATTTATATAATAATATTATTTTATTATATAAATGTGTTATAGTCGGAGTTGTCGCCCTGTGTAACAACAGAAACAATAAATAGAAACCACCAGTTTGAAGACTGACGGTTTCCACCCTAATATATTGGGGGCGAGCCGCCATCACAAAAGCGACCGTCCCTTATCTTATTATATATTATTATATCCACCCCTCCGCACAATTCAACCCCTTGTCAGTATCCTTTTTCACGTCATCTGAATTTATCTGTTCCTCGTGAGATTGGTGAATACTTTGTAGCCCGCGTCCGGGTTACAAGTAATCTGCGATAACGCATTATCAATATCCGTTTCTTTCTCTATTACTGAAGGAATGTTGTCAAACCCGTAGAAAACTGCTGAAAAGGTATTGTCTTTTTTTTGTCCGTCGGGATAGTACCTGAAAATGAAAGAAGGCGCATTTAGAATGGTGTACGACGGATCATCCGGCGCTATAATATAGAACAACCAGTAACCCGGAGCATTCGATGAGTTAACAAAAGTCTCCCCAATAAATGCAGCCGACCTTTGCCCGTAAATAAAAGGATTATCCTCCCAGACGGCACGAGACATCTTCGACGTATCAAAAACTTTGTTGCTGCCATTTATTTCACCTCCGGAGAAGTAGTTAATCCCACCATACGTAACCGATGGATTAAGCTTTCCATCCGCATAGTCTTCGTCTATCGCTGTGCGCATCGCAGTGATAGCGCTGCGCGCCTGCGATATCCACTTCTTCTCCTCGGCCTTGTCGATTTAGCCGGTCAGCGCGGGGATGGCTATGGCGGCGAGTATTGCAAGTATGACGAGGACTACAATGACCTCCACGAGCGTGAAACCCCCTCGCCCTCCCCTGTTCCGCAGTCTCTTTCTCGGTATCATGTTCATTTTGATTTCCCTTCCTTTCTGCTAACTGTTGATATTTATATTGCGAGGCATCTCGGTGGACACCGACCGATGATTTGTGTTGGTAGCGGGCGCGTGCCTATGCCCCTTTGGGTTACATTGAGGCGAGGAACACCGGCAACCCAAAGGGGTATAGGCATGCGCTCGCGTAGGCGCACACAAAAACGCGGGGCAGCCAGTCTGCTCCGCGTAGGTATCAAAATCTATATGAGTGGAGAAATTAACAGGCTCAGATGAACCTAGGTTTCCATGCCCCCCCCCTGGAAAAATTTAGGAACAGCAGCCGTTTAAAAAAGGGCCCTGCCGCCTCCTTATATAGTTCGTCCATTTGCTGTCTGCTCAAAACCTGACACCTTTCAACATCACCACTCCATGCGCCCCTTAACGTAAGTGCTACTATTATTCCACTACAATAATACACTCCCTGCCATTCCCTGTCAAATCCACGGTGGCCGCAGTAAATCTTTGTATACCCCGCATCCCATTCAAATGTGACGAAAAATGCAAGTTTCAATGCACATAAAAATAAAAAAAATTCTGAACATTGCTTATAAAACCGCTTTTTTGGGGTAATATATATACGGTTAATCTAAAGTGGTTAAAGAAAGGGAATTTCTTGGTGGAGCCTTCATAAGCTCAGTGCGCGCCGCAAAGGTGCGAGATAGGAGTTTCGTGGAGGCTCATCAAGGGGGCCGAAAGGCAGGGAGGCGATTATGTATACTGTGGTATTGGATTCAAACAAGAAGGACACGTTCGCTCCGCTTATCGATCCGGGCTTGGCGGATGGGCTAAAGGAGCCTGGCGTGGTGGCCCTCGGGGTCGTCGGCGATAATAACAAAGCGGCCGGCGCCCTACTGGCGTGGGTGCGTGAGAACTGGGTCAACATCAATTGGATATACGTTTCGCCAGAGTTCCGCGGCCAGGATATGGCAAAGCTGCTCCTGTGCAAGCTC
>JAISLZ010000013.1 GCA_031277015.1 Eubacteriales Family XIII. Incertae Sedis bacterium
ATGCTCCCTTCTGTGCTATCTAACGTATGATTTATATTGCGAGATATCCGTAGATACCGACGGATGACTTGGTTTGTCGCGCGCACGTATCATTGCATTTGCTTTGCATTTCGGCACACATAAAAACGCGGGGCAGATATTCCACTCCGCGTTTTTATCGATATTAATATGAAAGGAAGAATCGGCCGAGACGGCCGAGCCTAATTCAGCATGCCCCCCCCCTGGAAATAATTGTAAGCACAATGCACTTCGAGTGAGATTCAGCCAATCCTCGACTATCTATATTCGTATAACTTGCCATACTATTTCCGGGCCTTACACCTATCACTTACCATCACTCCTCGCACCCATTACCGAGGACGCAACTTTTATTCCACAATGGATGACGCATCTTCCCTATGCGTCATTTTTATTCCACAACAATAATATACCGCCCGCCGCGCCTTGTCAAATTTTCGACCGAAATCAAATTCAAACTTCTCATCACTTTTCAAGAAGAAAGCCATTTTAAGTTGTCAAGCCCTCCATTGTGCGCATATTCGCTATGCACGCCGACCTTTTTGTCATATACAAAGATGCGGTTTGTGTAAAATCCATCTTCGTCATTATTGAATATATCTTCATTGAACGCAGACGTTTGATATATGATGGCATCTTTTGTTTCCGCCAATGCAGAAATGGATGCGTCTGTCGTGAATATTTCCGAATAGTTGCCTGTTTCCGTATCGATCTCGTACACTGTGTTCTCCGGCTCGATATACTTTTGATCATCCATCTGCGCAGCCATTCTTTTGCTATGTTCTGCCGCTGACCGCGCCGAACAAAGCGCATGTTTGGTTTCCGGATCGTAATACAAATTCTTGATACTGTTATCTTCGTCCCCGTCGCCCAAATCAATCCCTTTGCCGCCGTCTTTATCGTACCATACCGGGTTTAGCACGATTTCCTTTGCTTTGCCCGAGACGCCGACCACAAAAATATTATTTCGTTGCGGCACGATGCAGTTGATTGCGTACAGATCGTCTGTTATCCGACCCACATTTTTGGTTGCGACATCTTTTTTGTATATCTGGTCGCTTGCGTCTATATCCGCGCCGGAAGAATAATATATTGCCTGCGCGCGCTCATCGTAGACCGCGTATGGGTACTGGGAGTCATACGGTACGGTGCCTATTTCCTTCAAGTCCCTATTGCGCAAATCGTACCGATACACGGTGCTTTCAAAAGCGCCGCCATCAATTCCCTGCGTTACACAAAAAAAGATGTAAGAATCCTCTCCCGAGCCCTCGCTTCCCGTCAAACCATCGCGGCCCACTCCATCGTCATGGGCCGCGCCCCATGTGTGTTTTAATACCCACGCACGGTTGATTTGCTGCCGCCGTCGCTTCCGACAGAAGCGTCAGGATCCATGTAAGGATTGTACGCCCCTTCCGGATATTCTATATCCAGTATGTCTCCGTCAGTTGCATACTTAACCACATTTCCCGCAATCGGAGGGAAATATGCATCCGTATATGCATACACATCAATTGACGAATCTGTAGGGAATCCTCCTTCCATAATTTCAAATGTGGTTGCGTCCGTGAATTTAATCACCGTTCCGGGCTGCATCGGTTCCGGCACGCCTGTGGCGCCTGTTACAATCTTGTCTTTAGCACCGCTGTCAAATACCGTGCAGCTCGAAAATGCAGCAATGGTTATCACGCATAGGATTATCAAACTTGCCCTAGTTTTTTTGTATATCATGTCTTCCTCCTACTATTACCTATACTAATCAATTAGTATGATATATTAAGAATTTTGTCATTTCAAGCGGGTAAGCCCATATCCAAACCTCCTGCGCCAACTCGCAGGCAACCTAAGCTCAACTGAACAGCTCCTTTACGGCGTCGGAGAACGACTTGCGACGGGCGTAGGCCTCCGGCCCCACCTTGGATGCCATATCCTTCAGGGCCTTCTTCTGATCCGAAGTCAGCTTCGTCGGCACCTCAAGCTTGACCTTCACGAACAGATGGCCGTACTTGTTGCCTCGAAGATGCTTGACCCCTTTGCCCTTCAGGCGGAACACAGTGTCGGGCTGGGTGCCGGCCGGCACCTTGTACTGAACCTTTTCGCTCAGAGTAGGCACAGTGATGGTCGTGCCTAGCGCGGCCTGGTCGAAGGTGATCGGTATCTCGAGCCAGAGATCGTCGCCCTTGCGAGTGAAAAGCTGGTGCTTTGCCACAGAGACGATGACGTAGAGGTCGCCCGGAGGGCCACCGTTCGTTCCAGGCTCGCCCTCGCCTGGTATGGTGATCGCCATGCCGTCGTCGATGCCAGCCGGTATCTCCACTGGTATCGTCGATTCGACGCGCGTACGCCCCGAACCGCCGCAGTCCTTGCACGGCGTATCTATGACCTCGCCCGTGCCGTGGCACGCGGAGCATGTGTTGATGCTGGAAAAAGCCCCGAAAGGCGTATTCTGCTGCGTCTGCACCTGCCCCGAGCCACCGCAGGCCCGGCATGTGCTCTTGGCCGTCCCGTTCGCCGCCCCAGTGCCGTGGCATGCGGAACACTCGGCCATCTTCTTCAGCTTGACCTTCTTTGTCACGCCAAAGGCGGCCTCGTTGAACGTGAGGTGCAACGATACCTGGAGGTTCTGCCCCTTGCGCGGCATGTTGCGCCTGCGGGCGGAGCCGCCGCCCATGCCGCCCATTCCGCCGCCGAAGAACGAGCCAAAGATATCGCCGAGATCTCCGAAGTCGAACTCGACGCCGCCGAATCCGCCGCCACCGCCACCGCCGAATCCCGCGTTCGGGTCTACGCCGGCATGGCCGAACCTGTCGTACCGTTCCTTCTTTTCCGAGTCAGACAGTATGCTGTAAGCCTCGTTGACCTCCTTGAAGGCTTCCTCGGCTTTTTTATCACCCGGATTTTTATCCGGGTGATATTGCATGGCCTTCTTGCGGAACGCCTTCTTGATCTCGCTCTCGGAGGCCCCTTTGTGGAGACCGAGAACTTCGTAATAGTCCCTTTTGTCCGCCATTATTCAGCCGCTTTCCCTATTCCGTCTTGTCGTCTTCCACGACCTCGAAGTCCGCGTCCACAACGTTGTCCGCGCCGCCCGCAGGGCCCGCGCCCGCGTTCGGATCCGCGGCCCCCGTCCCGAAACCTTCCGCGCCTGGCGTCTGCCCCGGAGCCGCGCCCTGGGCCTGCGCCTGTTGGTAGAGCTTCTGGCTGACCGCCGAAAACTCTTTCATGAGGGCCTCGTTCTTCGCCTTGACAGCCTCTGCGTCCGTACCTTCGAGCGCCGCCTTCAGGTCATCCTTAGCAGACTCAACGCGCGTCTTTTCCTCGCTACTGATCTTGCCTTCGAGCTCCTTCAGGGCCTTCTCTGTCTCATACACGAGGGCCTCCGCCTGGTTGCGCAGCTCCACATCTTCCTTGCGCTTCCTGTCCTCATCGGCGAACTGCTCGGCTTCCCTGACCTTCGCCTTGATCTCGTCCTCGGAGAGCTTGTTCGACGAGGTGATGGATATGCTCTGCTCCTTGCCCGTGCCGAGATCCTTCGCGCTTACGTTCACGATGCCGTTGGCGTCGATGTCGAACGCGACCTCTATCTGCGGCACGCCGCGCGGCGCGGGCGGTATGCCCGTCAGTTGAAAGCGCCCGAGCGTGATGTTGCCGCTCGCGAACTCGCGCTCGCCCTGCATGACATGGATGTCCACGGCGTTCTGGTTGTCGGCCGCCGTCGAGAATATCTGGCTCTTCTTTGTAGGTATCGTCGTGTTGCGCTCGATGAGCTTCGTCGCGACGCCGCCGAGCGTCTCTATGGACAGCGACAGCGGGGTGACGTCAAGCAGCAACACGTCGTGAACCTCGCCCGTCAACACCCCGGCCTGTATGGCCGCGCCGACCGCGACGCTCTCATCGGGATTGACGCCCTTGAAGGGGTCCTTGCCCGTAATGTTCCTGACCGCGTCCTGGACGGCCGGTATGCGCGTGGAGCCGCCCACTAGTATGACCTTGCTGATATCGCTCGCCGTGGCGCCGGCGTCAGTCAGGGCCTTCTTCATCGGCTCTATCGTCTTCTCTACGAGATGGCTCGTAAGCTGGTCGAACTTGGCGCGCGTCACGTCCATGTTCAGGTGGAGCGGGCCCGCATCGCTGACCGTGATGAACGGCAGGTTGATGTTCGCCTGCTGCTGCCCCGAAAGCTCCTTTTTCGCCTTCTCTGCGGCCTCCTTGAGACGCTGGAGCGCCATCTTGTCCTTCCTCAGGTCGATGCCGTTCTCCTTCGCGAAGCTGTCCGCGATGAAGTTCATAAGGGCGTCGTCGAAGTCGTCCCCGCCGAGCCTGTTGTTGCCGTTCGTCGCGAG
>JAISLZ010000092.1 GCA_031277015.1 Eubacteriales Family XIII. Incertae Sedis bacterium
CCTTCGTTCCGATGAAATCGACGAAGACGTTATTTTTATAGCTTCTGATGGCTTCCGCGTGAGGCTTCATGATATAATCCCTTCATGAATTACATATTCTGGTTTATATCCAGATAATAACATGGATGTATTGTCATGTCAATTACAAATTGACAGTTACGATGATTACGCACGAAAGAGTCATTTCCCCAACCTCCCTTGCCCAGCGTTCCGTCCGCATAGGTTTCATCTATTATAGAGCGTATAGCTATCATCGCGTTGCACGCATCCGCGATATACTTCTTGTCCTCGGCATTGTCGGTGTAGCCGGTCAGTGCTGGGATGGCGATGGCGGCGAGTATCGTGAGGATGACGAGTACGATGATCGCCTCCACGAGGGTGACGCCTTGACTCCCTCTATTGTTCATCAACTTCTTCTTCAGAATCATGTTCATTTAGTTCTCCCTTTTTTGCTATCTAACTAGTATGATTTATAATGCGTGGTATTTCGGTGGATACCGACGGTTGACTGGAATGTATCGGTGATGGACGTGTGCCAGGTTCCCGATGGTTGCATTGTGACGAGCCGTGTGTTTTCATCGCGAAGCAAGCAAAAACTTTGGCATGTTTCTTCATGCCGCATATGAAGCTCGTATCAAAGATACGCGAGGACGTACGGATGCGTAAGCGCTACGACACGCCGATGACGCCGTACAGGCGAATACTGTCGGACGATAACATACCCACCGACATGAAAGAAAGCTTTGGGGACAATGATCAGTCGCTAAACCTCGCCGAATTGAAACGTGGCATGGCGAAACTGTCCGGCAAGCTCGTCAAAATGGCGATATATGGTTGACGCTGCCAAAGCATGACAAGCCACGGGTGACTATGGTCCATGTGCCTTCGTGGGTGGAAAAATGGATGCATATGGGTTCCCGCCTAGCGGGAATCAGCGAGTGGCGCAGAGATACTAAGAGTATCACGAGGCTCAGCTACAATGCGAAGCCAAGCCTCATCCTAAGCGTCGCCGAGGCCAGACGGAAAATCGGCAGCTTATATGCTGAACATGCATAAATCAGCGCTTTAGGGATTGCTGTTCAAGTTGGCCTTATAGACCTCAAAGCCCGCGTCAGGATTATAAGCTATGTTACCACCAACAAGCTGACCAGTGATTCCATCTGGCAATCCATTGGCAGAGGTATATGAGGTAACTTTGTCCATCTTGTATGTTACGATCATAGCCGGCTTATTGGCGGTATAGCCTTCGGGATAATACTCGTAAATGAACCCATCAGCGGTAAAGGCAGTTGTTTCGCCAGTATTCGGACCAACGGTATAAGCTACCCAGTAATTGGCGGTTCCGCTATATGGCTCGCCTACGAGCTTTGAAGCCTTCGAAAAATATGACCAACGGGATACGACAATAGCGTTGGGACTTGTAGTATCTATAACCTTTTGGGCAAGTTCTTCAATCCGGAATAGCTTAGCATTAGTGCGTTTAAAACCTATTGCGGAAGATTCAAAATACGTTTTGGCAGCACCCTTGCTGAAATCTCCCTGTGCGTATGATTCATCCATAATAGCCTTCAGTGCCGTCATACGGTTGCGGGCGTCCGCGATGTACTTCTTGTCCTCGGCCTTGTCGATATACCCCGTCAGCGCCGGGATAGCGATGGCCGCGAGTATCGCGAGTATCACGAGGACTACGATCACCTCCACGAGGGTGAAACCTTTGCGCCTTCCCCTGTTCTCTATTCTTTTCTTTAGAATCATGTTCATTTTGATTTCCCTTCCTTACTTCTTAACTATTGCTATCTATATTGCAAGGTATCCGTAGATACCAACGGTTGACTGGATTTGTTGTAGGATAGTGAACGCGAGCAGGGTTCCCAAGGGTTGCATTGCGGCGAGCCGTGTGCTTTCATCGAAAAACGAACAAAAACTTCGGCATGCTGCCAGCTTTCTCCTAGCGTAGCTGGGACAAGAAAGTGGCAGCCCAAAGTTTCCGAGTGAGCGATACAAAGCATAGGCGAGAAGCACCGACAACACGAAGGTGTACCGGCGCGCACGCATCATTGCACTTACTTCGTATTTCGATATGTATGAAAACGCGAAGCGATATATTCGCTCCGCGTCGTTATCAATATTAATATTAAAGAAAGAATCGGCCGCGACAGCTGGGCTTAATCTATCGTGCCCCCCCCCTGGAAGTATCTGGAAGAGAAATGCGCTTCGAGAGGGGTTCTATTGATGTTGTGGGTTTAGTCACATTCATTCTTATTCATCCGCCCAATTTCGGCAGCAACTTCCCTTCCATTTGCAACAGCGCTTCGTAAGATGAGATTGTTCCGAGCATGAACGGCCTGCTACAAACCTGACTGCCGTCCCATCTCATCCATCCTACGCACGTATTATCTCGCGTGCTATTTTTATTCCACAAATATAATATACCGCCTGCCGCGCCTTGTCAAATTCCGTGGGGGCTGAGCGGTCGCGGATGGTCTTTAACGCGACACGGTCAAGGGGAGAACCGTAATAACTTGCCCGTGGAGGTGATCCGCTCCATGAACTCTATCAATTTGCTTCTCGGCCAATCATGTCGCTACCGTCCAAATGCCGCCAAGCAAAAATGCGGAGTGGCATTGCCACTCCGCGCCAAGATCAATATGAGAGCCCGTGTCCTTCCCCGATGCCTACGTACCTGGAGCTATGATCTATGAGAACTACCTTCTTTGGCTGGAAAAACAGTCGCTGCAATACACAGGGCGATCATTTCTCGGCTGGAAGGGAACCTGGCATTTCTTGCCACAGGCGGCGCATACAGCGTCAAACATCTCTCGTTGACCTCTGCCTCCACCGGAGTTTTTACGTATATCGCGACATGCCTTGCACCGCTGAGGCTCGTTTGTAAAGCCTCTCTCCTCAAAGAAATCCTGTTCACTTGCCGTAAATACAAATTCCTGCCCGCAATCCCTACAAACGATTGTCTTGTCTTGATGAATCAATCCTCTTATCTCCTTCAATAAAACCATACTCAACACGCATTTAACATTGTACCCATAGTACGCTCATTTGCCCGAAATGTCAAATCATCCGGCAAATTGGCAGAAAATATCTACCGGCGCAGAACGCCGAATCAGCCGCGATACAGATATTTCAGTGGGACGCGGCCGTCCGATGTCGCGAGGTCCAGCACACGGGAGATGTCGCCTCCATCGTCCCTACCTCCAGCCTTTCCAAAGCCGAATATCGAAAATGGATCCGCTCCACCCAATCCGAATATGTCATCGGCGGGCACGAAGCGGATGTCGCTCACCGCTATCCCGCTGTCGCCCATCTCTGCCTTGACGGCTTCTATGGCTTCAACCTCCGTTAATACATCGTCTATAAGACCTGCGCCCTTTGCCTGTTTCGCCGTGTATATGCGGCCGTCCGCGACCTGCTTCACTATCTCCACGTCCATGCCACGCCCATCAGCCACGATAGACACGAACTGCCCGTAGGATTCATCAACTATGCTCTGTATGATGGCGCGTTGCTCATCGGTCATGGGTTCAAAATAGCCGCCCATACCCTTGTTCCTGCCCGAGGTGACGTCTGTGGCCTTGATCCCGTGCTTTGCAAGAAAGCCGGACACGTCAAAGTACGTACCGGAAATGACGCCGATGGAACCCGTCCAGGTATTGCGGTTTGCGTATATCTTGTCGGCGCCGGCCGAGATATAATATCCGCCGGACGCAGCCATAGGTCCCATGTACACATAGACGGGACGCCCCGTTTTTTCCTTGTACTCCATGATTTTCAGGTAAAGCTCGTCGCTCTCGTAAACCGCGCCGCCGGGGGAGTCTACGTAGATGAGTAGCCCCTTGTTGCGCTCGTTCTTCACCAGGTTGTCTATGGTTTTCTTCGTCCAGTCGTGATGGTACGAATCGTCGGACGAGGTATACCTGTCGCTCTCGCCGGATATCTCGCCGACGACTGATATGCGCGCGACGAAATCCTTGTCGGGTGGAGCGTCATTGGCCGTTCCGGGCTCGCTTCCACACCCCGTTGCCAACAACAAGGACGCGATGACCGCAATCACCGCGACAGATACCGGGACTTTGCTTCTGTAACTTTTCATAAATATATCAGGTTATCCTCCCGCACTACTCTTTTATTTCACGTAAAAAGCTTCGCGTCAGACGCCCGCTCACACCGCCTTATCCGCTATCTCCTCCGTGAGCTTCCGGATGAGGGCATCCACCGTGAAAACGCCTATCTCGCCCTCCTTTGATGAGCGCACGGGCAGATCCGCTCCGTTCGCCTCATTCTCGCCGACGACCACCATGTAGGAGTCTCTGGCATTGCGGGCCTCCCTGATCTTATAGCCGATCTTTTCATTGCGAACATCGAGCCTGACGCGCAGGCCGGCATCCGTAAACCGCCGTTCGAGTCCCTCCGCAAACGCGTCGGCCTGGCCAGTAACCGTAAGCACGCTGAGTTGCACGGGCGCGAGCCACAGCGGGAACTTACCCGCAAAGTGTTCCGTCAGTATACCGATAAAGCGTTCGATGCTGCCGAAGATGGCGCGGTGTATGAGGAATGGGACGTGCTTGTCGCCGTCCTTACCTACATAGCAGACGTCGAAACGCCCCGGCATCTGAAAATCGAGCTGTATAGTACCGCACTGCCACGTCCGACCAATGCTGTCCTTCAGGTGAAAGTCTATCTTAGGGCCGTAGAACGCTCCGTCGCCTTCGTTGATGACGTAATCCACACCCTTCTTTTCAGCGGCTGAAATGAGGGCGGCCGTCGCCCTGTCCCAGTCCTCCACGCTGCCCATAGAGTCCTCCGGCCTCGTCGATATTTCGACGTGATAGTCAAATCCGAAAATCTTGTAGACGTAATCCGTGAACTCGATGACCTTGACGATCTCGTCCTCGGTCTGCTCCGGCAACATGAAGATGTGGCCATCGTCCTGCGTGAATGTACGTACACGCATGAGGCCGTGCAAAACACCCGACAACTCGTGGCGGTGCACCTGTCCGAGCTCGGCAAATCTGACCGGCAGATCGCGGTAGCTGTACATCCTGTTCGCGTACGCGAGCATCGCCCCGGGGCAGTTCATAGGCTTGATGGCGTAGTCCGCGTCTTCAATGCGTGTGAAATACATGTTCTCTTTATAATGATCCCAGTGTCCCGAGGTATGCCAAAGCTCTTCATTGAGGATGAGCGGGGTCTTGATCTCGTCGTAACCCCGCGCCATGTGCTCCTCACGCCAGAATTTCTCCAGCTCGTTTCTGATAATCATCCCGCCGGGCAGGAAAAACGGGAAGCCCGGTCCTTGCTCCTGAATGACAAAGAGCCCCATCTCACGGCCTATCTTCCGATGATCGCGTTTCTTCGCTTCTTCGATGCGCGCGATATAGGCGTTCAGCTCATCCCGGCTCGGCCACGCCGTGCCGTATATGCGCTGGAGCATCTTGTTGTTTGAATCACCGCGCCAGTACGACCCGGCGACGCTCATGAGCTTCTCCGCCTTCACCCGCCCCGTAGACTCGAGATGAGGCCCGCGGCAGAGATCTGTAAACTCGCCTTGTCTGTAGAAGGAAATCGGCTCGCCCTCCGGCAGATCCTCAATCAGCTCCCTCTTGTACGGCTCATTGCTGTCGTCCGCCCATTTCAGAGCATCCTCACGTGAAAGTTCGTATCGCTCTATCGGGAAATTGGCTTTGATGATGTTTTTGATCTCCTTCTCAATGGACCCGAAATCATCAGTGGAAAGCTTGTGCTCCAGATCGAAATCATAGTAGAACCCGTCATCTATAGCCGGACCTATCGCGAGCTGCGCGTCGGGCCAAAGCCGTTTCACCGCCTGCGCCATGATGTGGGACGCCGTGTGCCTATATGCCTCACGTATCTCCGGATCATCAAAATCAAGCTTTCCTTTAGCCATTTTCCCTCCTTGTCATAGATACTTTCAGTAAGTATAACATAGTCGGTGTAATTAATAAAATCCGATCTCTCGTCTTATTTTATTTTGACATTCTTCGAGGGTGAATACTTCGTATAGACGGTATTTCCTCCTACTTTTGCGTAGCCGCGAACCTTGAAATAATATGTCTTGCCCTTTTTAAGCTTCTTTACTGTATTTTTGACCGTACTTGAGCCGCTGACGTTCACGGTCTTTTGGCCTTTGAACTTCTTGCTCGTGGAATACACAAGCTGGTAGCCCTGGGCGGAGTCTATCTTACCCCACGTCACGGCCGCGCTTCTCTTGCCAGCCTTCAGCTTGCTTATCCTGGCAGAGACAGCTTTGAACAGCAAGGCTTTGTCCTTTTCAAGCTGGGCCTTCTCCTGAGCCAACCTGGCGTTCTCCGCATTTTTGCGCGCGACGTCGGCCTTTTCCTTTGCCAATTCCTTATCGAGCTCATCAGCTTTTTCCTTGATATCATCAAGCTCCTTTCGCAGATCGCCGGAGGTCTTGTCCGCGTACCTGATGACAGTGATCTCATCGACGCCGGTAACCAGCTTCTTGCCGCTGATCTTCTTGCCCTTGTATATTTCTTCGCTTACGCCGATCAGGAACTGCATGTTTTTCGCGTTTGTGTCTTTGCCGTCCCAGCTCGCAAGATCGCCGCCGGCTGTGGATGAAATATTGTCGAGGGTCGAGGTGAGCGCCAGAGCGGGCGGTACGGCTACCGCGCCTTCCGCACTGGGCACGACTCCATCGTTTGCGTAATCGGCGCCCATAGCCGGATAGAATTTGCTGTCGCTCGTGACCTCGTTATATGTGAAACTTCCGGAATAAGGGTTGAGCGGTTCTGCCATATCCGTCACCTTATATACTGCGTCGCTCGTGAACGCCGTGTCCGTTTCCAGAGCATCTTTGACGAGCTTTTCAAGAGTGACAGCATTTCTGGTCTTGTACATCCTGGGGCTGCTTCCGGTAGAGCCGGGATATCCGGCATTCGTAGTGATGTCCGCCATCTCTCTGAGCTGCGCCTCCGTGTACGTCTTCGCACTTTCGGGGACGCCGTCACTGCCCAGCTGGACTTTTACCGTCAATACCACCTCATCTCCGTCAGCGTACGCGTCATATCCGCTACCCGATCCACCGACAGTAGGAACGAACACGAGCGACATGAGCACGGCAAGGCAAATGGCGATCAGCCTCGCGGATATGTTTTTCCCTACACCTGTCATCTGATTTCCTCCTCGAATGAATACATTATTACAACTGTTCGATCTCATGGCTTTCCTCCATTACTCACTAAAAACTGATACTCTACTATAAAAAATTATATATAAAACGCGGACAATGCTTGCCCAGCGGTCTTTTATTTGATCGCCTTGCTCGTCTTCACCGCGCTCCACGCACCGTAATAACTGCCTTTTGCGTAGCCCGTCTTTATCTTGCGGACTATGCGCATCTGCACCTGATACCTCTTGCCCTTCTTCAATTTTTTAATAGAATATTTTGACTTTTTTACTGATAAAATCATTTTTTTCCATTTAATTTCATCTTTAGCGCGATACCTCAGCTCGAAACCCGTCGCTTTCTGCGCGGAGGATGGGCGTTTGAACTTCACTGTAAGTTTGCCTGCTCCGGGCGCCAAAGTGGGGGCCTTCTGCTTTGCCGGGCTAATCTTGAAATATAGAGTCTTCACTCCGGTATAATTGCCTTTGCCAGTCACGGTGATCGTCGCCTTGCCAGGAATCCTATTGTCCCGATACGCTAACGAGTAATCAGTGCCTTTCTTTAGGGTTACGCCGTTATACGTGAGCTTGACTTCGGGCTCTATGGACCGGCCGGTATAGACCTTATCGCCTATGGGCTTCGCGGTCACATTCGCGATGCTCGCCGGTACTATTTGGAAGAACACATTGATGTAATTCCTAAAACTGGAACTACTCAGATAACGCACGGTCATGCAGGCAGGCTTATCCTGCGGCGTCACATCTATCGGATATACCGACGACTGGTTCGATTCAACCGGATTGGGATTGCCGTAGATGTAGAGATAGTCATAGTCGTAAGGGCTCTTGTACCAGTCCGACGGGGCAAGGCGGAGCTCACGATTCAGGTAAGTGATACTTTTTACGGTAGGTTTGATGGGCTGTCCGGTGTAGGCGATCTTTACATGATTGCCGCTCGTATCGTTCAGAGCGGTCTTGAAATCCCATTCCCGTCCTCCCCATGTTACTGCTCCATAACGCACGGACGCATCGCCCGTACCGGAATCATCCGTCGAAGCCAGACTCTTAGGAAGTATACGGAATGCCGCCTGTATGGCTGTGCCTTCATAACGATTGGATGTCGCGGTCACCTCTATATCGTATTTGTATACGTCTCCGTGGCTGTACGTATAGTCATAATAATGGTAACTTCCGCCTGACTGAACAGGGATAGTGCCCTTGGACTGGTCGTATAGGGTGCGCCAGCTATATTCGGATGGATTCACTTCAGACCCGCTTGCGTCGATCACTTTTACCCAATGAGGCGCCTGCACTCCCCAGTTGAAAGTGGCCGAAGCGGCGACGATGGTACAATCCGAGATACCCGCCTTGATGATCTTGTAAGGGACGGTGGCGGCAAGCTGTCCGCTGTACCTGCCCATGCCATAGACCCTCGCGTGATAATCCGTTCCACCTGGCGACACTCCCTTCGTCTGCCCCTGCGGCACGACGTAGAAGTCTGCGTTCTGCACGAGCCCCTCTATCTCTATGAGCGGCACGGGGTCTATCGCCACAGAGTAGATGGCCCCGCGCATCACGGTCGCCGCCCTGACATTTATGTCCGTACCGGATGTATTGAACTCGCGGCTCAGCGCAGGGTACCCTCCGTTGATATTATTTAAATCCGGAAGATAGAATATCCTCCATCCTCCGGCCCCTGCAGCATAAGCGTTGAGCAATCCTATGCCCTTGCCCGCTTTCAGATCAGCGATGGTCAGCTTCGAGTTGTTGGCCGCTGTACCGCGATCGCTGTCGATCACCTTGTCGTCCTGCGAATACGCCGAATACACGTTGTCGTGTATATAGCCGTCGTTTTCACCCGCGAGGAAACCGGTACGATATCCGGCGGCGCTTGTATATATGATCCCCGATACGTAGCATCCGGTCATCTCGTTGACCGGAACTATATCGTTGTCCGGTGTGGATGAGGTATTCAAAGACCATAGCCCGCCGGCTATCCCCGCACAGAAATATCCTCCACCCGTGACCGAATATATGTCACCGCGACTGAAACAGTAACGTATATCACCTTGGACGGCGCCTCCGATGCCTCCTGTGAACGGTTTGTTCCATCGACATCCTTTGACGTCGCCGGTATTGGAGCATCCTTCTATCTCCGTGAAGGTGCCGGCATTGCCGACGATACCGCCTACCATGGCGAGGCCGACGACTACACCCGTATTCGCGCAGTCATAAACTCCCGCTTTCTGCGGATATGAGGACGGAGCGTTCGCGGCCCCTCCATTGTTCTTGAAGTGGATGAATCCCGGATCCTTCTCGCTAACGTTGGTGACGAGCGCTTCATTGTTTTGCTCGAAGGTATTGCCACGGAGGTCGCCTACGATACCTCCCGTCCTGTTCGCCCCTCTGCCGGACTCCGGCTTCGCAACGGAACCGTTGGAGGTATTGATGATACCTCTGTTTGTACAGCCTCTGACGATGCCCGAAGCCTGTCCTACAATGCCGCCTACAGCAAATGAAACGGCGTAAAGCCGTTCGCCGAATCGATCGACTCCCCCCGAGCCCGCGATGTCAAATATGAAGTCCCCGTAATTCGTGCAGTCCTCGGTTACCGGCAGCTTCGAGCAGTCCGTTACGTCGCCCTGCGCGCCGGATAGCCCTCCCACCTCTCCTATGAGAAAGCGGACGTCCGCGTTTATGTCCGAGGAACTCGCGATCATCATGTCACCGCTATGCGAGCAATCCTTCATGTCACCGCTGATGTAGCCAGCCAGCCCCCCCACGTTGCGGATGATGCCCTGGTGTTTCCCCAGGGCGAGTTTGCTGGACACGGATACGTCCATAGAGGAACTGCAATTTTCGATATTGCCTCCTGCGTATCCCACGAGGGCTCCCACGTAGCGTACCTGGGAACCGGAGGCATTGTTCTCTGCGATGGAGAGTTCCCCTCCCTCAATCCCCAAATTCTTTATCGCTGAGCCGGCGGCTGTCCTGCCGAATAATCCGGCATAGGTCTTGGGGACAGGGGATAACGTCAGGTTCGTGATGGTATGGCCATCGCCGTCAAATATCCCGGCGAATGGCCGGCTTTCCGTGCCGATGGGAGGGATCGTCAGGTTGATGAGGTTCGCGCCGAGCTTTACAACCTTGCCCTTGAAATCATCAGCGCCGCTATTTATAATCTGAGCCAACCCTTCCATCTGTGAGTTGCTCGTCAGAGTGTACTCGGATTTGGCTTTGTCATACCATGAGGCATCGGCAAGCGACGAGATATCGCCATGATCAGCCCACGCCCGGGCTGGAGCGACGATCGCAAATACCAGAGCCAAGCTAAGCAGGGCCGGAATCATCCTCGTCGAGGTCGCTTTCAATATATTATTCATTCATTTCCTCCGTTGCGTCATCCGCCGATTCGTCGGCACCACCTTTGTCCGTAGCGTCTCCCGGTTCATTCGCCTGTGCCTTATCCATATCTTCCTGTAGCATGTAAAATTTGCCGGTCATGGGGTCCTGATAGACCTTGCCCAGCTCGATAAATCCGTCTCCTCCTGCGGCGGCGTCCGTGATTTCTTCAACGTCCCGCATCTCGGTCACCTGCTCGGACTGGATCACCTCTCGCATGTCCGATATATCAAGGTTCCAGTACGCGACGAGGGCGAGCATGAGGCCGCAGGCGAAGACCAGCATGACGTCGGCGAGGTTGACTAATCCCACGCGTGGATCCATGTCGGGTTCTGAATCAAAACCCGAGCTCAGGAAACGTGAAGTTGAAAAATCTCTCGCCATGCTCACTCTCCTTTTTTATGATTTTTTTCCAGTTGGGATTTTTCAACTATATCTTCCGCCACCCGGCCACGCGGCAGATTGGCGCCGTCATCACGTGCAGTGTTTGCCTTGTCGAGTATAGCTGTCATGAGGGATTCCAAAACCAGAATATATTGGCCGTACCATCTCCTGCGCACGGCCGTCACGACCATGGCTACGATTGCGGCGACGAGGCCAGCGACCGTTCCGTCAAAGGCTATGAGCAGCGACATCGACAGCTCGGCCACGTTGCCCTGACCCATGGCGACGATGCCGGGACCCAGCGGTATGAGCGTACACATGAGGCCGAGCATGGGTGCAATCTTTGTCACCTGCTCGCTCAGGATAAGCTTGCGCTTGTACCCGTCGTTGACCTTCTCTATCTCGGTGCGGGCGAGCGCAAACAGCTCGTCGGAACTCAACCCCATGTTGAGCGCGACCGTCGTCAACGCGCGTCTCTGCGGCTTCAAGAGCCGGCCGCCATTGATGACGGCGCTGACTCCGCTGTAGTCAGCGTCGTGGAGGGAATTGATGATCCCCGCGCTGTTGACACTGTAATGACGGCGCTCCGTGAGGCTCTCCGCGATAACGGAACCGACGATAAAAAGAGAAAAAAGAATGAGTACGCCGAGAGCCACCATGACGGGTATCATCAGCGCCTGGGAGAGTTCGTGCAGTATGGTAGAAATATATAGATAAATATCCGATAAGTTCATACTATAGCAGCCTCCTTCTGAAACCTATGAGAAATGAAATGCCGCCTGCAAGTACACATCCCCCGGCGGCAGGGCCGACCGCGGACAATCCGGGCAGGTCCATATCGAACGGTGCGACATGCGTTCCCGTGTTACTGATCATTTCATATACCTTATACTTGCCGCCTGTAGAGAACGGATTGATGCCCGTCGTGTCTACGGCAGATCCCTCGTCAGCGCCGACGCCCTTTTCAGGCCCGGACTCATCGCCGCCTCGCTCCGCCCGTGGCTTGTCACCGCCCGTTCCCGCGTCTTTATCTCCAGCCCTATCAGAATTGCCGGCACGGTTCTTCATGGATCCCTCTCCGGGGGTGCCGACGCCTTTGCCCTTGCCGCCACCATTGCCTTCATTATCTTTTTCGTCGGTACTCCCAGCTCCATCCTTTCCTTTATCGCCGTCACCAGGCCTCTCGTTCTCGGCCGGCGGCGCCCCGTTGAGCACTATCGTGATAGCCTTGATATAATAAATCTGATGCGATGAGTTCGCCTCACCGCTCCAGAGAGGTCCGAACACGAGCCTGAACCGCGTCCCCTCATCAAGGGGTACGGATGGATCGGCCATGGATTCGCCCCACATCATATTCGACGTCGATGCGAGGATCGGTGGCACGACGGCCGCTCCGGCACGCGAGCCTATGTCCCAATTCGGAAAGTAATAGCGCGCGCCGGAACCATACAGCAGTTTGGATGTGATAGGATTGTCGTATCCGTCCGCTGTCTCGAATCTGAACTGGTAGACATCCTCGATCTCAACGCCTTCCAGACCCACCACGTCCTTGAACAGATAGCCTGACGCCCTTATGACACCGTAGCGCGAGCCACCCAACACGGTGTAAGAACCGGTGACGACGGGCAAGCTACCGGAGAGTTCAGACAGCGAATACGTGTGCTCCTGTACCGTCTCTTTTGGAAATTCTTGGTAGACGACTTTGAGTGTCAGACTGTCCGCCGGCTTGTAGGCGTATTCTCCCGTATCGACCTGAACGCGCGCCGTATCCTTCACCGCCTTGCCACCGTTACCACCTGTAACGCTGCACTGTACAAAGCAGTTGCCCGAATATTCCGAGGTCTTGAGTCTGCCCGTATCCTCGTTGATGGTAGCTACGACTTCAGAACCACCTACGGACCATCTGATGGAGGACGTCACCTTGTCCTTGCGGGTATCCTCTACGCGATCGGCATCGGTCCCGGGATCGTGCCAGGTGACGAGTGCATGAAACTGAAAGAATTTGTTCTTGCCATCTATGAGAGTGGATGCGTCATCATGGCTGCTGAGCGAATTGCCCTCCTCATCTATGATAGTAACCTTGCTCACATACTCGGCGCTCTGCCCGCTTATCTCTATCCGTACGCTCTTGGACGGCGCGGACCCTTCATACATGTTTTTCTCCGCCACCGCGGCGGTGATAGTCACAGAGCCATCACTTATAGCTGTGATGAGCCCGTTAGGTGAGACCGTGGCAACGTCATCATCGCTGCTACTCCATGACACCCTGACCTCTCCCAGCGGTCCTGCGCTGTCGGCCGACTCATACATAACACCATCGCTGACGTTCGTCGTGTAATACGCATTGAGTTGCATCGTCTTACCCTTTTCCGCCACGCTCAGGGTCTTGTATTTACGATCGAAATCCTCCCCGACAAAATGGGTTTTCCCGTCAGCGCCCGGGCCATCCATCTTGAGATACAGGACGTCCACAACTTCCTTCGTCACTATGCCATCGTCAGGCTCCGGCTCAATATCCGGTTCCTTTTCCTTTCCGGTTTCAGGTTCCTCCTTATGCCCCGACTCCGAGTCCTCTTTTTGCTCAGGCTCCTTCCCCTCATCATCCGTCTGATCCGGTATATCGCCGGATTCCTGGTCCGGAGTCTGCTCCCCGTCATCGGCGTACGTCGCTGTATACTCGGAGCCCTCTATAGTCATCGCATCTACCCGCCCGGCGTTCGGCAGAACAAGCCAAAACGGGCACGCAAGTACCATAACCAGGATGACAAGGCCAACTGTCCCGAACTTATTACACCTCATTGCCAGCCCCCTTGACGATACGCTGAGGCGGCGGGTAGGAAGCGCCTAATATCTCCAGTATGGTCGCGTCGTCTATATCCACCTCGTACATGACTTTGAAATATTCACGCACGATCTCCTTCATGTCCACATCGTATATATCGGGGTATAGGAGATTGGCAACCCAGTGGATGCCTATGATCCGGTTCACCCCCGGCGGCCTGTCGCACCACGCCCACGGTTCGTTCGGCATTGCATAGACTCGGCGAGTCTTCACCGCCTCTATCTCCTGCCAGGCGGGATTTGAAAGTATATCCTCATAGGCGCCGCCCCTGATGTTCGTATCCCACGCTATGATGACCTCGGGATCCCATTCAAGCACCTGCTCAAGCGACACGTCGGTCATACCTCCCCCATAGGTCTCCTCGCATTTCGCGGCGCAGAGCGCCCCTCCTTCAAGAAAACCGAGCATATGCTGCGAAGTCTCCGGTTCCGTCTGCAGCCCTTCGGGTCCCTCCGCATAGTAGACTGTGATGCGCTCATCCATGGGGATAGTCTCCACTACGGAGCGGACGGACTCGTAGCTCCTCTCACAGTATTCCGCGAGTTCCTCCGCGCGCCCCTCACGCCCGAGTATATCGCCGAGAAACCTGAAAGCGCGCGGTATCTTGTCGAACGATCCGTCCACGAGTACGCACGGGATGCCGGTCTGCGCTTGGAGTTCTTCCGCTTCGGAGATGTTCTGGCGCGTCAGTCCTACGCCGCTAATAGAAAACATGATATCTATATCCTCCGCGAGCAGAGATTCTCTGTCTATCTCGCCGTTATTATTTATCGTTCCTAAATATGGCAACGTTTCCACACCGTTCGGCAGAAACCGTAGCTGGCCTTCGTCGAACTTGCTCGCCGTACCGCCCAGCAGATCCGGGCACAGGCTCGTGATATATACCTGCGCGAGCGCGGACGTAAAGAATACCGATTTGATATTGCCTGCCGTGGGTATCTCCACCTCGCGCCCGGCATCGTCAGTGATGACGCGCTTGCCGAGGATGGCGGAGTCAGCAGTTTCCTTCACCGAATCGCATCCTCCAAAAAAACCGGTGAACCCTATCATAAGCGCTGCAACTATCAAGGCAGAGGCTGGTATAGCGCGCAATTGTTTCCTCCCGGTCCACGAATTTTCGGGGCTTCGCTTGGTCTTTGCTCCCACAAACAGACGCATCAGTTCTCCTTTGGCTGCCGTACAGCGCGGCCCGAATTGCCCCGTGACGCAGAACGTCCGGAAAGAGGTATGACGACCCTCACATCCTCGCCGGATTCGAGCCTGACGGCCGATACGCACACCTGTGCTCCATATATGCTCCCTAGAGCCTCCGTTGTGACGATCTCGTCCGGCGAACCTCTCATGACAATCACCCCATCGTCCATTACGATGACCTCGTCCGCACAGGCCAGGGCGTGCCGTGGATCGTGAGTGACCATTACGACGGCCATGCCGCGGTCAGTCAGATCCCGCATCCGTTCGAGCACCATCTGCTGGTTGCCGAAATCCAGCGACGCCGTCGGCTCATCCATGACAAGTATCCTCGGTTCCTGCGCGAGAGCGCGAGCGATGAGGACGAGCTGCTGCTGGCCTCCGGACAGCGCGGTGTATTCCTCCCCGGCGATGGACGTGATCCTCATCTGCTCGAGCGCTCCGTAAGCCGCTTCCATATCTGCCTCGGAGACACCGGAAACCGAGGATTTCAGATGAGGCGTACGGCCCAAAAGCACCACATCTGACACGAGAAATGGGAACGGTATGCTGTGTGTCTGCGGGATGTAGGCCAATACCTTGGCCCGCTCCTTCGCGGAGATCGCGCCGCTGCCGGCAGACACAAAATCCACACCGTCCACCGACACGGATCCGCCGAACAGAGGAAGGAGCCCAAGCATCCCCTTTAGCGCGGTGGTCTTGCCGCAGCCGTTCGCGCCTATGATACAGGTAAACGAGCCCTGCCCCACAGTAAAGCTGATCCCCTTGACCACTTCCTTACGGTTATATCCCGTACGCATATCCGTCACCTTCATCATACTACCAACCCCTCAGATTCCTGCGATATATAAAGATGAAAAAGGGCACTCCGAGAATGCTCGTGAGCAAGCCTATGGGTATCTCTACGCTATAGACCAGGCGCGCGAAATTGTCTACGATGAGCAGGAATATCGCGCCCGTCAGCATCGTCGTTGGAAGCAGTATGGTATAGTTGGGTCCCACTATCGCGCGTGTCAGATGCGGCACGACGAGCCCTATCCAGCCGATGACGCCAGCAACGGCGATCGAGCTGGCGGTGAGCAACGTGGCGCCGAGGATAACGAGAGCGCGTGTGAGACTCGTGTTGAGCCCCAAGCTCCTGGCCTCATCCTCCCCAAAACTCATCACGTTTAAATTCCATGACTGCCACAACACGAGTGCAAACCCTATGGCCATGGGGATCAGCAGGAGAGGTACGTCATCGCTTTGGGCACCCGCAAACGAGCCCATCAGCCAAAACGTGATGGCGGGAAGCTTGTCGTCGGCGTCGGCCACGAGCTTTATGATAGAGGTACCGCTCGAAAAAAGCGTGCCGACGAGTATCCCTCCGAGAATGAGCCCGAGGAGCGCATCGCCGCGAACCGCCCTGTTGATCAACATGACCAGTCCTACCGCGATCAAACCAAATACGAAAGCGAACAGTTGGATGAAAGCATTGCCGAGATTCATAAGCAGCGCCAGACAGGCACCGAATGAGGCCCCGGCGGAAGCGCCCAGTATATCGGGCGATACCAGCGGATTCTTGAACATTCCCTGATATGAAGCTCCTGCGACAGATAGAGCCATGCCGACCAATACCACCGTAATGATACGCGGTATCCTGATGTTGAACAGCGCGGCGTCAAGTTTTGGATCGCTCAGCGTACCGCCTCCGAAATGTTCCATCACATCGTTCATGACCTGTGACGGCCACGCGAAGTAACTGCCTAGCAGGAAAGACAGAGCCATGGTACAGACGAGCGCAACCGCAAGTAGAAAGATCCGCCGTGTAAGGGCTTTTGTAGAGAATGTTTGAAGAACCTCAGTCATGTTGCAATTCTATAAATGCGGAGATGAGTAAGTCTGTTGTTGCGGCAACCCATGAAAGGTTTTTATGCGCACAGCAATGGGGTATAATATATGGCATGAAGCGTGATATCCTCACAAGGCCACAGATGAAGAGGGCTCTCGACATACTCGAAGCGACATACCCCGACGCGAAATGCGCACTCGACCATATAGATGTGTTTCAGTTGCTCGTGGCAGTCGTGCTGTCCGCGCAGACGACGGACGTGAGCGTGAACAAGGTGAGCCCCGAGCTGTTCCGGCTCTGGCCAAACGCGGCAGCCCTCGCGTGCGCGCGGCAGGAGGACGTGGAACAGGTCATTAGATCCATCGGAATGTACCGCACGAAATCGTCGAACATCATACGCCTCGCCAAAAAGTTACTCGAAGAATGCGGAGGAGAAGTGCCTCGGGACATGGCACAGCTGATGTCGCTTCCGGGTGTCGGCCGCAAGACCGCCAACGTAGTGCTAGCCGTGGGATTCGGCGAGCAACGTATCGCTGTCGACACGCACGTATTCCGCGTATCCAACCGGATAGGGCTATGCGATGAGCCGGACGTCATGAAGACGGAGCTGGCCCTCATGAAGAACCTGCCGGTAGATCGATGGTCGGAGGCCCACCACAGCCTCATCTGGCACGGTCGCCGCGTCTGCCACGCGAGAAAGCCGGATTGTGAGCATTGTCCGTTGAACGGCCTGTGCCTCTACATCAAATAATTCACCCCTTTTTTAGGACATATTTACTCCGATTTTATTTAGTTACATTTTTTTAAGTAATTTTACAAAACTATTGACAAATTGTAATATTGTGGTATAATCCAGTTATTGTAATCAAAAGCATTAAATTCTTTTGATTATAATAGATGGATATAGTGATGCTTGACAGGAAAACATTGAGGGAGTAGAGGCGAATTGATATGACAAAATCATCCAAATTACGAAGTGTTTCGGGGATCATGCTCATACTTATTGCCATTGCGGGACTGGTTGCGTGGGAAGCTAAGGGCCGCGAGCTCGTGCTCATGACCGAAGTCTGCACGGCGATATCGGACATCCGGCGTGGCGAAGCCCTTGACTCCTCGATGTTCCGTTCAGTGACGACGCCAAGGGATCCTCTCGTGAGCGGCGCAGTCACACCGGAGAACATCGATATGCTCGACGGAGCCGTGGCAGCTTCATTCATCCCGGAGGACGCCGTGTTGTCGTCAGCGTATATCGAGACGCCGTCAGACACTGAGCGGCGAGACTACGCATACTTTACGATAGGCAGCAAATGGATATACATGTGCTCGAGCGCCCTGCGCCGGGGCGATAAGGCCGAAATTATCACGGCCAACGGTGCAAAAAGTTTCGGCGTCTTTGACATTGGTTTTGTTAAGGACGCCGATAATGAGGAGGTCAGGGAGGCAGCCGGTCAGGGTGCGGGTTTCGGAGGGACGAAAGCGGAACCTCGCGTAGACGCCACATCCCCCATGGATCACGTGGAAATCGTTACGAAGCTCCCGACGTATCTCGCCATAAAGCAATATGCCGAGTCCGTCTCCGGACCTTCCCTCATTATCGTAGGAAAAGAAATCGTGGAATAAGGCTCCACAATCCGGGCGTAACTCCGGGCACGGATCCGGGATATCACGCAGAAGCGGAGGCGATGATTATGAATTTTTCACAACTGTGCGACACCATCAGCGCGAAGCTGCTCGTCGAATGGGGAGGACAAGGCGGAACTGCAATGGGTCCTGTACCCGGTCCGATACATGCCGCAGGCCTGGGGCCGGAGCCTGCCAGGGACATGATCGAATTTCAAAAGAGGGCTATCATGGGCTGTGAACCCGAAATGGGAAGTATGAAGATGCGCATAGCGCAGATCATAGCTTCGGATCACCTATCGGCTGAGATACCGGGCTGGTACGACTCGCCCGAAAGCGCAGTCTTCCATGAGAACTGGGGACTTGCGGGCATGGCGGAATGGTTCGGCCCGGACTACGCCGATTCGGGCTCAGCCAAGATCATAGGAAGCAGGATATATTTTCTCGACAGGGGATGTATGAAGCTCATGCCACAGAAGATATCAGCGGACAGACGCGAACAACTGGTGCGCGCCCTGCTACTGCGCACTCCTGAGGAACGGCTCGACAAGGATCGGCATGAGGTCTATATGAGTGATGGCACAAGAGTGACAATCTTCCGCGGCGGCCTTGCAAAGAAGGGGCTCGACGCTATCATATTCCGCAGGTACATCATCCCTGACCTCACTTTTGAGGGGCAGGCGGACAGGAATACGATACCTCCCCATGCCATACCTCTGTTCGAGTACATGGTCGCATGTGGGTACAACGTCGTATTCTGTGGAAGCGTACGCTCTGCAAAGACGACATTCCTGTCAACATGGCAGAGATACGAGGATCCGGAGCTTGAAGGTGTCATGGTGGAAACCGATCCGGAGATACCGATACACCGCCTCATGCCGGAATCGCCCGTAATACAGCTGATTGCCGATGGAGAGCGTCTGGCGGGAATATCCAAGAGCCTCATGCGCAGCGACGCGGACTACTTCATACTAGCGGAGGCGCGCGATGGCGTTGCGCTCGATACGGCGGTCAGGCTCGCCCGCAAAGGCACGAGGCGAATGAAAATGACTTTTCACGCGCGCGAGCCTAGAGCCTTTGCCTACGACGCGGCCGTCGAGATCGTTAGGGACATGGGAGGCGATATTCAAGAGACAGCGCTCAGGGTGGCCGGTAGCTTCGACTACGTGTTTCACTTTTCGAGTATGAGAAAGGATAAGGTGAAGAAGCTCACCGCCATCTACGAGATGGGACTGTCCGAGGACGGGGAAGGAGTGCTCATGCATGAGATATGCAGATACAACAGGATGTCGGACCATTGGAAATGGACATACCATATCGGCAAGGACAAACGCGACATCGGGCAGGAGGAAGACGCGGATGCTTTCGCAGCCTTCGAGATATGCCTAAAGGGACTGCACGACAGGAGCCGCCTGTCATGACCGTTTGCCCCCCACTTTTCACCATATCACAAGGAGAGTCGCACGAAAGGAGGCGCCTTACATGACCGGCCTTACTTTTGACCCGTACGTTGTCATCTCGATAGCGTCGGCCGCCATATATCTGACCTTGCTTGCGGGCATACTGGTGCTGTTGCGTAGCGATATCGCGCGGCTTATCGCCGCGCTTAGGAGGAGGAGGCTCGACCCGACCAGGAGGCCCAGCCAGGATCCCACCGCTATAGGTGGGCATTTGAACGGTCTGTTGTCGGCCACGATGAAAAAGCCCATCACGCCCATGAATTTCCTGATTCTGCTCATAGGCATGTTCTTCATCGTATTCACCGCCTCCGCCACAAATCTGACACCATTCGTCTCGTTCGCTATCGCGCTCGCATTCGCGTCGCTACCATACCTCTTTCTGCGAGTCAGGCTAGAGCGCGTTCGCAGACTCGGTAGCTACGAGGGGGAGAATCTCGTGTCCACACTTCTGACGCAATACTGGATTGCGGGAGGCAACATTGAAGACGCCATAGAAAAGACTATAGAGAAGGCGGCAAACATACCGGTGACACGCAGACTGATGCTTGCCCTGCTCATCGAACTGCGCAGTACGGGCAACCGCGAACGCATAACGGCAGCCGCAAACGCCTTTTCCTACGGTATAGGCACAAACTGGGGTAGGATGCTGGCCTACAATATAAGAGCGGCTGCGCTGACCGGGCGCGACATATCCCTCGCTATAGAGGATATCCTGTCTCAGCTGCGGGAGGCTAGGGCACTCGCGGAGGAGAGGAAGCGCATAAACGGAGAATCCGTAAGGCTTGTCGTATTCCTTATCCCGCTCACATACATCGGTTCATTCTTCATCTCCGTGACGCTGCTCGGCATGAGCCCCGCAAGATTCGCGCGCAACCAGTTCGCGACAGCCGAGGGATTTGGATTTTTTGTAGCCGCCGCCTTCCTGTTCTTCATGAACCTCGTTCTTATCGAGGTGATAACGAACAGGAAACTGGACTTTTGAAGCGAGGTGCACAGATGAACGATACTGTGGTATGTTCCTCGGCAATACTGCTCATATGCTCAGGCGCGATACTGCTCTCCCCGAACGAGTCCCGGCTTGCGCGTGTCATTGACAAGGTCATCTTCGCGCTCGGCTATCCACAAAGGATCGTGAAATCGGGCATACCGCTCAGTGTACGTCTCGAACGTGCACTTCCAAGCTCGCGGCGCAACGAACGGGCGGATCGTGAGATTTTCGAAGCGATTGGCGCGGCGCGCAATATCATAGCGGCTTCGGGAGGCGCACATATCTCTGCCGATGTCCTGTTTGAACAGTTTGCCAGGACAGAAGGCAATCTTGCGCCGGCATTCCACAGAGCTCTGGCCCTGCTACGAGTGAACAGGAAAGACGAGATGGTCCGCCGTTTTGCAGAAGATGTCAACACTCCTATGGCGGGCGACTTTATACGCATACTCGCAAAGTGGGACGACATATCACCAGAGAAACTTTCATCTACACTGCTCTCGTATCAGAGCGCGATCAAGGAAACTCGAACTACAGCCCTGAAAAGACGAGGCGAGATTTACAGCGACCTCATATATTTCCCAGCCGTGCTCAACGTCCTCGTCGTACTGATGAACTTCATATTCGTTTCTTACTATATTGAACAGCGCGACCTGTTCGAAACGCTGTTTTTCTGATGTTTTATTAAGGAGGTGTATCAATGAAGCAAATGATTATTCTTCTAGCCATGATAATTCTTGGCATAGCAATCTCGGCGATGATCCTAAGTTTTCAGGACACGACACAGACACTGACGGACTCGGCTAAGAGTAAAATGCAAACAGGGCTCGGGCTCTGATAAGGAGGTGGTGAATGATGCTGTTTTGTTGCAGATATCAGAATGGACCGGGAAGTACGCGTATGCTACGGCCTTCACGTAAAGCGGGAATGCGGGTGATACCGGTGCGAGTGGCCAAAGTACGACGAAAAGGAGACCTAAGATGAAGCAGTTCATCGTTCTCATGGCGATGATAGCGTTCGGGATATTTTTGTACGGCGTGATAGCTGGAGCTGACGACACGAGCTTGACTCGCATGTCCGGCAAGGCGCTGTACGAAGCGGAGAGAGAGAGCATAGGGACATGAAGCAATTCATAGTGTTGCTCGCAGCACTTCCGCTCATGCTGGGGCTGCTCATGCAGATAGGGCTGTCCCAAAGCAATTTCGCGTTGACAGTACGCGCGGAGTCGATAGTGCGCGACTACCGGGAAGCCGCTGCGGATGCGGGTGGATTTTCGGATGCGCTCCGTACGGAAGCGGCGATGCGGCTCGC
>JAISLZ010000113.1 GCA_031277015.1 Eubacteriales Family XIII. Incertae Sedis bacterium
TTCAGTTTTTAGAGGATGAAACAGATTACGATATGGGGTTGGTGTGGAAGTCCATACTTAGGACAAGTAGCCTTTCCGACGTTGTGCGTTGCTCTCAGTTAAACAGAGTTCTTCCACGCGAAATTCTTGTAAACAGCGAGAACAAGAATAAACTTAAGGTTGGTCTTGTTTATCATGCGTATTATGAGGATTTGTTCGATGAAAGTATTTCCTACATGCAAAATTTTCCGGATAGCGGGATATTGGTAACGACAAATACTGAAGAAAAGAAAAAAATATTGGTCGATAAACTTAGACTCGCTGGACTCAACGGTAACGTAATAGTCATTGAAAACAGAGGGCGTGACATTTCAAGTCTGCTTGTAGGAGCCGCGGAATTTGTGTTCGATTACGACCTTATATGTTTTGCACATGACAAAAAATCGACACACATTCTGCCTCATAGCGTGGGACGTTCTTGGGCTTATAAGATTAATGAAAATATGTTTGCTACCAAAGCATATGTTTCTAACATTATAGATATGTTTGCGAAAGAAGACCGTTTGGGTATCGCGTTTCCTTCCTCCCCGAATCATAGCGGTTATGCATATAGTATCGGGAATGGTTGGAAAGGAAATTTCGAAAATACTGAAAAGCTCCTGGCTGATTTTGGAGTGAATGTCAAAATCAATAAACATACTTTATGTGTTGCACCTCTTGGTACTTGCTTCTGGTTCAAACCGCAAGCCCTGAAAAAACTATTTAAGGGATATAATGGCGAGGGCTGGTCATATAAAGATTTTCCACGAGAGCCGAACAGGGCAGATCAAACAATTCTGCACGCTATAGAACGTGCCTATGCGTATTTTGCTCAGGGTGCTGGATTTTATCCTACATATCTTTATAATGATAGATTTGTAGAAATTGAGCTTACCAATCTTGAATACAACAAAACGGGTTCATCAGAAATGCGCGCTTGGACTGAAGCTCTCGCATTAGATGCAGTAGGTTACAAAAAAATAGAAGATACTTTCAATAAGCCAATAGGGGAAATCACCCCTGCGGAAATGCTTCAGTATCATGATCAAAGTATTAACTATGGCGTAAAGCATAGTCTAAGGCACCTAGCTATTGCTTTGCGATACAAATATCCTCGTTTGTGGTGTGCAATGTTACCGCTGAGAAGAATTGCGCAAAAATTCTCGGCGCTAACATAAAATAAGGTAAGAAAAGACTTTTATGAAATATGTGGTAAATCCGATTTTGTTACCGGAGCATAAAGCATTCAGATGACACTTGAGTGTCTTAAATAAACGTGTTATCGTGGTCACTGATGGCTTTTAGAGAACCGATAAGGAAAGGCAATGAAAATTACAGAAACTGAACTGAGGGATGTATTTATAATCGAGCCTTCTGTGTACCGTGACGGGCGAGGGTGGTTTTATGAGTCCTGGTCTGAGAGAATGCTCAAAAAAGAAGGACTGGAGTACCACTTTGTGCAGGACAATCATTCGTATTCAGCGGATAGATTTGTCTTACGTGGAATACACTGTCAGAAGGGCGCATCGGCACAGGCAAAGATAGTAAGATGCACGCGCGGAGTGGTTGTCGATGTGGTGGTGGATCTGAGGAAGGGTAGCCCTACATATATGAATTGGATTGCAGAGGAGCTATCAGGGGACAACAACAAGCAACTCCTTATACCGCGTGGATGCGGTCACGCGTTTCTCACCATGGTAGAGGGAGTAGAATTTCAATACAAGGCGGACAACTTTTATGATTCTGAATCTGACCGCAGTGTCAGATGGAACGATCCTGATATAGGAATTAACTGGGATGAATATCTGTGTGGTAGTGCGCCTGTCCTTTCCGATAAAGACCGAGATGCCCCTATGCTTGCGGATAGCGATGTGGATTTTGTGTATGTAGAAAGGTACCGATAATTTCGCGATGAACGTGTTTGTCACAGGAGGCGAAGGTCAGCTTGGGTCAGAAGTGGTTGCATCTTTGCGTGGTTATGGCAGAGGTATTAGCTGTCGAACCATAGTCACCGCCCCCGGCATGGAAACATTTGACATAACCGACGAGAAGGTAGTAAGAGCTACTATTGATAGGTGCTCGCCGGATGTAATAGTTCACTGTGCGGCCTATACGGCAGTTGATAAAGCGGAAGACGAGCCGGAGATGTGTGAACGCGTCAATGTTACCGGTACACGATATATCGCGCGAGCCGCTCGGGATTCCGGTGCGGCGATGCTGTACATCAGTACCGACTATGTCTTTGACGGTAGCCTGGGCAGGCCATATGAAATTGATGACATTACCGCGCCTCTCAGCGTTTATGGTCGTTCAAAGCTAGCCGGAGAGGACGCAGTCATCGAAATTCTCGATAGATACTATATTATTCGATCTTCATGGATGTTTGGCGCTCGCGGCGACAACTTCGTGAAAACGATTTTGAACATAGGCAAAGAGAAAGGAACTGTGGATGTCGTGAAAGATCAGATAGGTTCACCGACATATACATCGGATCTCGCCAAATTTATTGTTGACATGATACAGACGGAAAAATATGGTATTTATCATGCGACAAATGAGGAATACTGTTCCTGGTATGAATTTGCTTGTGAGATATTTCGGAAGGCTGGGCTTGACGTGCATGTTGCTCCGATTGAATCGGATGCTTATCCGTACAAAGCGTTACGTCCTAAGAATTCGCGCCTATCGAAGAAAAGCATCGTTGATGCGGGATTCGTCAAGCTCCCGACATGGAAGGACGCGCTTGCTGGATATTTTGAGAAAGTGAATTTATAGACTTATCGTTTATTTTGTTCAATAAGCATATATCTATAATAATGCGTATTTGTAGGAGGATCAATTTATGAAAGGAATAATACTCGCCGGTGGCAAGGGTACGCGTCTATACCCGATGACGAAAGCGGTATCGAAACAATTACTGCCTATTTATGACAAACCGCTTATTTATTATCCTCTATCAGTGCTGATGCTCGCAGGCATTCGTGATATATTGATTATTTCAACACCGGAGGACATCGGCGCATATAAGGCCCTGCTAGGCGATGGAGCCGCAATCGGTGTCAGGTTCGATTATGCGGTTCAGGACAAGCCGCGCGGGCTTGCGGATGCCTTCATTGTCGGAGAGGACTTCATAGGCATCGATTCTGTATGTCTCATACTCGGTGATAATGTGTTCTATGGGCAATCGTTCAGTCACATACTGGAAAAAGCCGTGAGCGCGGTAGATGGCGATCAAGGAGCGGTCATCTTTGGTTATCCAGTGAGCGATGCCAGACAGTACGGAGTCGTCGAATTTGACACCGATATGAATGCGGTTTCAATAGAGGAAAAGCCGGAACATCCCAAGTCCAAATACGCGGTTCCCGGGCTGTATTTCTATCCAAACGATGTTGTTGGCATCGCGCAAAATATCGATCCGTCTACTAGAGGGGAAATAGAAATCACATCTGTGAATAATGAATACCTGTCGCAAGGGCGACTGAAAGTACAACTGCTCGGTCGCGGGATGGCATGGCTCGATACGGGATCGCCGGACGGTATGCTTAAAGCGAGTGAATTTGTAGAGGCGATACAGTCCAGACAAGGATTTTATGTCTCGTGCATTGAGGAGATTGCATGGCGAAGTAATTTTATCGATGATGCAGGACTCAAGAAACTTGGTGACGCATTAAAAATGACGGACTATGGCCGATACTTATTATCATTGATGGAGGATTAAGTATGAGAACTCTTGTGACCGGATGCGCTGGATTCATTGGTGCGAACTACGTATACTATCTCCTTTCAACATATCCTGATGAGGAGATCATCGGTTTTGATTCGCTGACATACGCGGGCAACCTCGAAACCTTGGGAAACGCTACACAGAATCCCCGGTTCCGCTTCATCAAGGGCGATATCACCGACGGTGACGCGGTGGATGCTTTGTTCGCAGCGGAACGGTTTGATATCGTCATCAACTTTGCGGCCGAGTCGCACGTCGACCGTTCCATCTCGGATGCGGGAGTGTTCTTGCGTACGAACATACTAGGGACGCAGACGCTCATGGATGCCGCGCGCAGGTATAAGGTCACGCGCTATCACCAGGTCTCCACTGACGAAGTATACGGAGATCTGCCTTTGAATCGCCCCGATCTTCTTTTTACCGAGGAAACGCCCATACACACATCAAGCCCGTATTCGGCGTCGAAAGCATCGGCGGACCTACTCGTACAGGCTTATCATCGCACATACGGCATGCCGGCCACGATCTCTCGCTGTTCCAACAATTACGGCCCCTACCAATTCCCTGAGAAATTGATTCCGCTCATGATTGCGAACGCGCTTGCTGACAAGCCTTTGCCGGTCTATGGAGAAGGGCTGAATGTGCGTGACTGGCTCTATGTAGAGGATCACTGCGTAGCGGTTGATCTTATCATACGCAAGGGCGGCATAGGCGAGGTCTACAATATAGGTGGCCACAATGAAATGAAAAATATAGACATAGTCAAGATGATTTTGAAACATCTGGGGAAACCGGAATCGCTAATCACATATGTGACGGATCGCAAGGGACATGATCTACGCTACGCAATTGATCCATCGAAGATCTCCTCGCAGCTCGGGTGGCTACCGAGGACCAAATTCTCCGATGGAATAGTCAAGACTATAGACTGGTATTTAGATAATAGGCAGTGGTGGGAGCGCATCATCTCAGGCGAGTATGTGGAATATTATAAGAAGATGTACGGCTGAAATATAGTGCTGAAATGGTAGCTGCAAAGGTCATAGGTGTCTTTATCATAGTGTTCATCGGGTTTCTCGCCTGCAAGGTGGGATGGCTACCCGTGAAGTCCGCTGTATACCTGTCCAGGATAGTTCTATTCATCGCATGTCCCTGTGTCCTTTTCCTCGCAATCGCCCGTCAGGAGTATTCGTCCTCCAGTCTGCACACGATGTTGACGCTCATGGCTGTGTCCACTGTTCTGTACGTGCTCTCATATGCGATGGGATTTCTGTTCTGCCGTGCGGCGCGCGTACCCAGGGATGAGACCGCGATGTACGTCAATTTCTTTGCGACGCCGAACAACGGTTTTATCGGCATCCCTGTGGCTCTCGCGGTTTTCGGGCAGCCGGTGCTATTCATGATCGCCCTGCTGAACATGATTCAGGCATTCTTCCTGTATTCCTTAGGGACCTATCTGCTGCGGACCAGGTCCGGCGGGGGCACTGCCAAGGATGGCGCCGGCCGTGAGGATTGTGGTAAGGGCATAGCGGCCACTGTTGTCACTGAGGAAGTCGCTGGCCCTACGGCGGCCACCGTCGGGATCGAGACCGCCACCAACCCCGCGGCCACCATCGCTCGCCGAGGCGCCGTTCAGATACTAAAGGATTTTTTCCTGCCGCCCGTCGTCGGCTGTCTCGTCGGGGTGGTTTTCTTTATCTTCCGTATACCAGTACCGGATGCGGTGGCCGGCGTCCTTGAGTCCGTAGGCTCCATGATGACGCCGCTCTGCATGATGTTCATCGGTATACAGCTTACCGAGAGCAGCCCGCGCAGGCTGTTCGCGAACAGGAGGCTGCTCGCCGCGTCAATCTTCCGTCTCATCATCATCCCCGCGATCTTCTTCGTGATACTGCTGCCTATGTACCTTGCCGGCGTGCCGATACGCATCGGCCCACTGTTCCTCTGCGCGATCATAATCAATTTCATGACGCCGATCGGCGCGGCCCTCCCCCCGCTCGCCGGGATCTACGGCGGCAGCGTAAGGCTCGCGTCGGAAGGCGTATTCCTGTCGACGCTCATGTCCATGTTCACGATCCCCGTCGCCTCCGTCCTGCTCGAAATGATATAATAACGTTAGCTGGTAGCGTGATGTGCAAGCGCGTGAAATAAAAATATACGTGTGAGAAAATAAGAAGGTACCGTCGCGGGACAATCGCGGCGGCTCGAGCTTATAGGTTTGTGGAGGTAAAGGAGTTGGGAGAGAAACAGATACTCAGCGGCAACGAGGCGATCGCGCGCGGCTGCTGGGAGGCGGGGTGCCGCGTGGCGGCGGCTTACCCGGGTACGCCGTCGAGCGAGATACTGGAGAACATAGCCGCCCATTACCGGGGCGATATCGATGCGCAGTGGGCAGGCAACGAAAAGGTGGCCGTCGAGATAGCGCTCGGTGCGGCCATGGGCGGCGCGCGCTCGATAGCCGCGATGAAGCACGTAGGCATGAACGTGGCTGCTGATCCTATTTTCACCGCGGCGTACTCCGGCGTCACGGGAGGGTTCGTAGTCGTGTCGGCCGACGACCCCGGCCTGCACAGCTCGCAGAACGAGCAGGACAACAGGCACTACGCCCCGCACGCGAAGCTCATCATGCTTGAGCCTTCGGACTCCGCCGAGTGCCGGGAGTATGTCATGGGTGCATATGAACTCAGCGAGCGCTTCGACACGCCCGTCCTCTTCCGCGTGACGACCCGCATATGCCACTCCAAGAGCATCGTCGAGGTCGCAGGCAGGACGGACGTGCCCGTGAAGAAATACGAGAAACGCACGGACAAGTTCACGATGCTCCCCGTCAACGCGAAGAACAGGCACAGGATACGCGAGGAACTGCTCATGGAGGCGGAAGAGTACGCGAACGACTGCCCGTACAACCGCGTGGAGGAGAGCGACGACGCGCAGATCGGCGTCATCACCTCGGGCGTGTCCTACCAGTACAGCCGCGAGGTGTTCGGGGAGGATGCGAGCTATCTGAAGCTCGGACTCACCTATCCGCTGCCCCGCCGCCTTATCAAGGAATTTGCATCGAAATATGAGCGGCTTTATGTCATAGAGGAGAACGACCCCTATCTTGAGGACGCCGTCCGGGCGCTCGGATTTGACCCCGTCGGCAAGGACCGAATACCGATACTCTACGAGCTCGACGCGCAGATCGTGAGGGAAGCCCTGACAGGCGAGCCCGCGGATGAGGGGTACATTGCGGATACCGCCGCGCCCCCGCGCCCTCCCGTCATGTGCGCCGGCTGCCCGCACAGGGGCTTCTTTTACACCGTCAGCAAAAAGATGGACCGCATAGTCCCGTGCGGAGACATAGGCTGCTACACCCTCGGTGCGAGCCCTCCGTTCCTCGGGATGGACACGACGATATGTATGGGCTCCGGCCTCTCCACCATCATAGGGTTCGAGAAGGCGCTGAGGATGCAGGGCGACGGGCGCAAGCCCCTAGGCATGCTCGGCGACTCGACCTTCTTCCACACGGGTATCAACTCCCTCATAGATGTGGCCGTATCGGGCGCAAATGTTATCGCAGCCATCCTCGACAACTCCATCACGGCTATGACGGGCCACCAGCAGAATCCCGGCTCCGGTCGCAACATCTACGGGGAGCCCTCGCCGTCCATAGATGTGGTGTCCATTGTGCGAGCTATCGGCATCCCGGAAGAACGCATCAGGGTGATTGACCCTCTGGACCTTGACGCCATGTCGCGGGTCATAGACGACGGCATAGCCGCGGACGGGCCGTTCGTTATCGTGACGCGCAGGCCGTGCGTGCTCATCAGGGAAGTCGCGCGGGAGTACGCAGGGATGTACTGCGAGGTAGACGCGGACAAATGCGTCGGCTGCAGGATGTGCATGAAGGTGGCGTGTCCCGCGATAGCTTTCAGGGACGGCAAGGCCGAGGTCTTCGACCGGGTGAACTGCACCGCCTGCGGCCTGTGCGAGCAGATGTGCAAATTCGGTGCGATCGCAAAGAGGGGAGGGCAAGGGTCATGAAAGAGTTCAAAGGCGTGCACAGCATACTTCTGGTAGGCGTCGGCGGGCAGGGCACGATACTCATATCGAAGATACTGAGTGCTGGTTTCATGCAGCGCGGCTATGACGTGAAGATGAGCGAGATACACGGGATGAGCCAGCGCGGGGGCAGCGTCACGACGCAGATCAGGTACGGCGACAAGGTCTACTCGCCTACCATAGGGCTCGGCGAGGCAAACGTGATCATCGCGTTTGAGAAGGCCGAAGCGCTCCGCGCGCTGCCGTATCTGAAAAGGGGAGGCATACTCATCACGGACGACCACGAGATATACCCCATGCCCGTGCTGACCGGCGACGCGGTGTACCCGTATGACGCGCTGGAAAAGATCGAGGCGTCCGGCACGAAGCCCATAGTCGTCAAAGCCGCGGGAACGGCCGAAGCGCTCGGAAACGCGCGCGCGCAGAACATCGTCCTGCTCGGTGCACTCGTTACCGCGTGGAACCTGGACGACATTGACTGGGAACCCCTCATCAGGCAGTACGTGCCCGCGAAGGCCGTAGGCATCAACCTGGAGGCGTTCGCCGTCGGCAAAGGCATGCGCTCCATGGTATAATAGGTCATATGGAAGAAAACAAGATGGGCGTGCTTCCGATAGGGAAGCTGTTATTTTCGATGTCTCTTCCTCCCATGGTTTCGATGCTGCTGAATGCGCTCTACAACATTGTGGACAGCATCTTTGTGTCGAAGATATCGGAGGAAGCGCTGGCGGCCGTGACGCTCGTGTTCCCTGTGCAGATGCTCATGATGTCCATCTGCGTCGGGATCGGCGTTGGGCTGTCGTCCCTCATATCGCGCAGGCTCGGCGAGAAGAAGCAGGAGGAGGCCGACGCGGCGTCGTCGCATGGATTTTTCCTCGCCATCATATGCTGGGTCATCTTCGCAATGTTCGGATTGTTCGGCGCGGAGCCGTTCCTCCGCATGTTCACAGACAGCGAGGAGATATTGTCCATGGCGCTCGTGTATTTCCGCATAGTGACGATAGGCTCCGTCTTTATATGCTTCTCGATCTGCATCGAAAGGATCATGCAGTCCACGGGCGACATGATGCACCCCATGATATTCAATTCCATAGGCGCGGCGATCAACACCGTACTCGCGCCGGTATTCATCATAGGGCTATGGGGTGCCCCGAGGCTCGGAGTCATGGGCGCGGGGTTCGTCGCCATCACCGGCCAGTGCACCGCCATGATCATCGCCATCGTCATGTTCGTCAGGAACGAGCACGCCGTGAGCGTGAGCTTCAAAGGCTTCCGCGTCCGTGGCCGGACGCTCGCCGACATCCTCGTTGTCGGCGCGCCGTCCATCATCATGATCTCGATACAGTCCTTCCTCATCAGTGGCCTGAACGCGCTGCTCATTGCTTATTCCACGACCGCAGTCGCCGTTCTTGGCGTTTACTTCCGCATACAGACCTTCGTCATCCTTCCTGTCATCGGAATGGGGCAGGGCGCGCTGCCGATCATCGGCTACAACTACGGCGCGAGGAACAGGAAGCGCCTCCTGGCCACGCTTGGGCTCGCCTACAAGATCGCCACCGCGATCATGGTCGTCGGTGTGGCCCTGTTCTGGATCTTCCCGGAGCAGATCATGGCCCTGTTCAGCGCGAAGGGCGACATGATGGACATCGGCGTGCACGCGCTCAGGACCATCAGCATCTCGTACATACCCGCCGCCTTCACCATCGTGGCCATCACGATGTTTCAGGCTACCGCGCACGGCATCTTTGCGGCCATCATATCCATCGTGCGCCAGCTCGGTTTCATCCTCCCCGTCGCGTACATCCTGCTGCAGCGCTTCGGCATCGACGCGGTATGGTTCGCGTTCCCGATTGCGGAGGCAGCCGCGCTCGCGATGGCCGCCATCTTCTACCGGCGCGTGAAACATAGCCAGATCGACAGGCTGCCCGACGGCAACCTTACCGTCTGACCAGCTACGGTTTGTATGTTTTGTGTGATTTGTATAAAATAAATGCAGCCCGGTAGGTGCAGACGATGGAGAATGTTTCTGCGCCTGTGTCAGTATTGAAAGGAACGGTGCCAAAATGCGCCTGATAACATGGAACGTGAACGGTATGCGCGCCGTACTCAAAAAAGGTTTTCTCGACTTTTGCACTTCCGAAGGCGCCGACGCCTACTGCGTACAGGAGACGAAGATGCAGCAGGGCCAGGCCGATGTGGACCTGCCCGGCTACCACGAATACTGGAACAGCGCCGAGCGCAAAGGCTATTCCGGCACGGCGGTATTCACGAAGCGGGAGCCGCTGTCCGTCAGCTACGACATAGACGCAGAGGGACACGACACGGAAGGGCGATCGATCACCATCGAGTACGACAAGTTCTACCTTGTCAACGAATACACCCCCAACGCGCAGGACGGCCTCGCGCGCATAGGCTACCGCATGGCTTGGGAGGACGCCCGCCGCGAATATCTGACGAAGCTCGACGCGAAGAAGCCCGTCCTGCTCTGCGGCGACCTGAACGTAGCACATAACGAAATTGACCTGAAGAACCCCGGCCCGAACCGCGGCAACGCCGGATTCTCCGACGAGGAACGCGGCAAGTTCGGGGATCTCCTGGCCGCCGGCTTCACGGACGCCTTTCGCCATCTCTACCCCGACCTTGCGGGCGCGTACACATGGTGGTCGTACCGCTTTAACGCCCGCGCGAACAACGCAGGGTGGCGCATCGACTACTGGATAGTCTCAAGCCGCATCGCGGACAAAGTGCGCGACGTCGTCATCCTCTCAGACATCTACGGCTCCGACCACTGCCCCGTACTCCTCGATATCGACGTGTGAGGCGGCGGGGACGGACCTTTTTATGCACGGATGCCGCACTGCAACGCTTTCTTTCCGTCCGGCGCGTTATGATATACTGTAGTACATGGCCCTAATATCGATAACAAACTTGACATTCGGCTGGGACGGCAGCCCGGACGACGTTTTTCAGGACGTGTCGTTCCGTCTTGACACGGACTGGCGGGCCGGGCTTGTCGGGCGCAACGGCCGCGGCAAGACGACGCTTCTGCGCCTGCTCACAGACCCGGAATCCATGCCGCACAGCGGGACGATATCCTCCCCGGTGAAATTTAAGTATTTTCCGTATAATATAGCTGATATGTCGGCAAGTACGTTGGACGTTATTGACGCCGCCTGCCCGGTGTACGAGTTTTGGGAACTCTGCCGCGAGCTCAACCTGCTGGAAGTCCCGGAAGATGTGCTGTTCAGGCCGTTTGAAACGCTGAGCCCCGGAGAACGCACCAAGGCGCTGCTCGCCACGCTCTTCCTCGGGGGCGGCGACTTCGCCCTGCTCGACGAGCCGACGAACCATCTGGACGCCATGGGGAAAAGGGCCGTCGCCGAATATCTGCGTTCCAAGAAGGGCTTCCTTGTAGTGTCGCATGACCGCACGCTGCTTGATTCCGTATGCGACCATACCGTGTCGATAGGGAGGGCCGGCATTGAAGTTGTCAGCGGCAGCTATTCGGTATGGGCAGAAGAAAAGCTGCGGCGCGACCGGCGCGAGGCGGCAGAGAACGAGCAGCTCGAAAAGGACATCAAGAGGATGAAAGCGTCGGAGCGCCGCGCTGCGGACTGGTCAGGCAGGACAGAAAAATCGAAATACGGCAACGGCCCCGTTGACCGCGGGTATATCGGCCACAAATCGGCCAAGCTCATGAAACGCTCCAAAGCCATCGAAGCCCGGCGCGGCGAGGCCGCCCGGAAAAAGTCGGAACTGCTGAAGGACGTCGACACCGCAGGCTCGCTGAAACTCGCGCCGCTACGCCATCATTCCGAAAAGCTTGCCTATGTCAGTGGCCTACAGATAGATTATCTGCCGGGCAAAACCTTTGACATGGCCATAGGCAGGGGGGAGCGGATTGCCCTCACGGGCGGCAACGGCGCGGGCAAGTCGAGCATCATAAAACTGATTGCAGGCGAACGGATACCGCATACCGGCATCGTGAAGACCGCCGCCGGCCTCAAAATATCCTACGTCCCGCAGGACATACCTGAGATGCCCGGCAGCGCCCTCCGGTTCGCGCAGGGCGCGGGCGTGGACCTCACGCAGTTTCTGGCCATCCTCGTCAACCTCGGTCTGGATCGCAGCGCGTTCGATACCGACCTGGCGCAGTTCAGCGACGGGCAGAAACGCAAGGTCCTGATCGCGAAGAGCCTCTGCGAGCCCGCGCACCTCTATCTCTGGGACGAGCCGCTGAATTTCATCGACATACTGTCGCGCGAGCAGATAGAGCGCCTGATCCTCGAGTACAGGCCGTCCATGGCCTTCGTCGAACACGACGACGTATTCGTGGGCCGTATCGCGACGCGGACCGTATCGCTGTAGCGGGCATTCATAGAAGAAGATGGCAATCAGATTAGGATCAGCTACAACGGGATGAGCCGGATGTGTCTTTCCTATACTTTTGACGTAGCAAATTCGACACCGTCCCCGCTCTCACTTAATTTGACACGCGTGTGGAAGGAGTGTATATTGTATGTAATTTGGATTTAGGAGATAAAAGCTTGAAGCAAGTATGGGATCAAGACGTATCAAATGATATATAGGCAACAAGGTAGCGCTCTTCTTGAAATGCATTCCGCTTTCAATTCCCGGGGAACGGCGGTTTCCCATATTTTTCCGGGGGGGGGGCGTCATTCTGTAGCTTCGGGTCGCTGCCTCGAGCGTTCGCACTCACACTCAGAGGTTCTTGTAGGCGCTCGCCGCGTAGGCTTCACTCTCGTGGAGGTCATTATCGTCCTCGTCATCCTCGCGATACTTGCTGCCATCGCCATCCCCGCGCTTACGGGGTACATCACCAAGGCGCAGGACAAGAAGTGGGAGATGAAGGCGAGGGATGCCGTGACGGCCTGCCGTGCCGTGCTCGCCGAGGTTTATGGCGATGCCACGATGGCATCGGGAATCCCTGATAACGACAAATACCTGATCACGGGTAGGTCGGATTGGTTTACCGGTTCAACCTACACAAACAAGCTGTATCAACTTTCCGTCCTCTCGTTTTACAATACAGGGACTACAAGTACCTCAGAAAAACAGGATCCAGGCCTGTATTTCAGGAAGGCGGCGGAGCTGATGGGGGAGACGTTCCCCGAAGAAATGGGGAAACCCGGCTCTTGGGAGGTACGCCTCGCGGCGCCCAAGACTCCGGACACCTACACTATCTTGGACGCTCCTATATTTTGGTATCTATACTACCCTAAAGGAGATTTTGGGAGTGGATGGGGCGGAGGTGGCAAGCTTCGTTACCCTGCGATCGCCGTCACGTATGGCGTCAACATCGATCCGGCCATCTCTACCTATAAGGCTATCGGAGACGCCCTTGCGATCGCCGACTATGATCCAAGCGCAGGCTACAGGGTGCTCCATCTCGACAAATGATCGATTTCTCCAAAAGCGCAGGGCTCCACGGACATAGTGGGGACGGACCTTTTTGTGCACGGATGCTGCACTGCAACGCCGGATCAACAATCTCTGTGGGGTCGGCTCGGCTGAACAGTTTCAGGTGCGTTAAAGTTATTTTTCTGATGAAAAATAATTTATAAATTATAGAACTTATTTTCTCACAGGAAAATAAATTTGCAAATTCGTGAGTTTCTGTTATACTGTCTGTGAGGTGAATGTGCTATGGACAAACTTATTCCGCGCCCATATTTTTTGAATAACCTAATAAGATTCCGCGAGGCCGACGTTATCAAGGTCGTAACAGGAGTCAGGCGCTCCGGCAAATCTACGTTATTTGAACTCTACATCGAATATCTGAAATCCGAGGGGGTCGACGAAAGCAGGATCATCCATGTCAATCTTGAGGACATAGGCATGGAACATCTGCATGGATACAAAGCCCTGCATGACTTTCTTATATCCAAACTTCACAGCGGCAAAATGACGTATATCTTTATCGATGAAGTCGGCAGATGCGCGGAGTTTGAAAAAGCCGTCGACAGCATCTATATCAGAAAGAACACGGATGTCTATATCACAGGTTCCAATGCCGACCTGCTTTCAGGCGAACTTGCCACGCTTCTTTCAGGACGTTATATAGAGATCAAGATGTTGCCGTTCTCATTCGCGGAGTTCTATGAAGCGAATAAGAATGAAGACAAAAACGCGGCATTTATGGATTACCTGAACATAGGCAGTTTCCCCGTCGTAGTCACGCGGCTCGGCAGCGACATGGAACTCGCCGACCAGTACCTAGAGGGAATATACAACACCATAATCATCAAGGATGTCGCCTCCCGCAAAGGCATAGGCGATGTCGGCCTTCTGAAAAACATCGTCAAATACCTTTGCGGCAACATAGGCAGCCCCATATCAACCGCGAATATAACCGGTTATATCAATAGCACGGGCAGAAAAATCACGCAGAAAACTGTCGATAAATACGTCAAAGCCCTGGAGGACAGTTTCCTGTTCTACAGCGTGGACCGATATGATATCAAGGGTAAAAATCTTTTGAAGACGCTCGGCAAATATTATATTGTCGATACGGGGCTACGCAATCATCTGCTGTCATCGTCAAACTCCGACGTGGGTCATCAGATTGAGAACATCGTATTCCTGGAGCTTGTACGCCGAGGCTACCGCGTGAATGTCGGCAAAGCAGGCGACAAGGAAATCGACTTTGTCGCGACGAAGCAGAACGCAAGAGAATATTATCAAGTGTCCATATCCGCCCTTGATGAATCCGTCAGCGAGCGTGAGCTTGCCCCGCTGCGGAAGGTCGGCGACAATTACCCCAAATATCTGCTGACGCTCGACTTCATCACCTCCGATTATGACGGCATCAAGCAGATCAACCTGATTGACTGGTTGCTCGAGTGAAGCCGTGCCAAATATATCATGGTAGCAAACTTGACACCGTCTCTCTCCCCACATAATTTGACAGGTGTGCGGCAGGGGTGTATATTGTATGTGATTTGGATTTAGGAGATAAAAGTTTGAAGTAAATATGGGGTCAGGTGGCCAACTATTTACGGGGTG
>JAISLZ010000040.1 GCA_031277015.1 Eubacteriales Family XIII. Incertae Sedis bacterium
AAAATTTTAATAATAGTATATAATATTTAGTATGAAGGAAATACCCCTAAGTGTACCGAACCTGAATATCGAAATAGCAGCGAATCTGCGCGAATGCGTTGAGACCGGATGGATATCGACCGGCGGCAGATTCATTACGGAGTTTGAGGAAAAGGTCGCCGCATACACGGGCGCGGGCGAGGCCGTCGGTTGTCAAAGCGGCACGGCGGGGCTTCACACGGCGCTACGTATCCTCGGAGTAAAAGCAGGCGACATCGTCGTATGCCCGACGTTGACATTTATAGCCGCGGTCAATCCCGTGCGCTATCTTGGGGCAGAACCCGTCTTTATAGACTGCGCCGCGGACCTCTGCATGGATCCGGAGAAGCTCGAGCGCTATCTGAGCGCGGACTGTCGCCGCGAAGGAGAGTTACTTGTCGACAACGCGACATCACAAGCAGTCACAGCTATCGTAGTCGTTCACGTGTTCGGCGTCATCGCGAACATGGAGCGCATCATGGATATAGCCTCAGAATACGGCCTGCCCGTGCTGGAGGACGCGACCGAAGCAATGGGCAGCTTCATGCGCGCCGGGCGATACAAAGGAAAACACGCGGGCGCCATCGGTGACATCGGTGTATTCTCATTCAACGCGAACAAGATCATCACTACGGGCGGCGGCGGCATGATCGTTGAGGGAGGCGGCTCAGGTCCGGGAGAGGATGTGCCCGGCCGCGCGAAAGCATACGTAGGCAAGGCCCGCTACCTCACGACGACAGCCAAGGACGACGGCCTATACTTCGCCCATAACGAGGTCGGCTACAATTATCGCATGCTCAACCTGCAGGCCGCGCTAGGTGTGAGCCAGATAGACGAACTCGACAGATTCATCGAAGTTAAAAAACGCAACTACGACTTATATTCGCAAATGCTCGCAGGCACTCCGGGGATCAGGCTCATGCCGCCGCCGAAAGGCCAACGGTGGAACTATTGGTTCTATTCGCTGTACGTGGACGACGAACCGGCGCATATGACCGAGGTAAGTGTATCGCCCGCAGACCGTCAGACAGCGCTTGGCGACAGCCCGCCCACGGATTCACGGCGTGACCGCCTTATGAACGCGCTCATCGCGGATGGCATCCAGTGCCGGCCCGTTTGGAAACTCGTGCACACGCAGAAGCCATACAAAGGATTCCGCGCCAGGGACATAGAACGCGCCAAAGACTACGAAAAACACATCCTCAACCTCCCCTGTTCCACCAACCTGACGGAGGATGAGGTGCGCTACGTGTGCAGGAAGATTATTGAAAATATTTCTACAGAAGATAGCAACGCGATGAGCCAAACAGAAAGGCTGCGAGTGACCGCAGCCTTTCGTTTGTAATATGGATTTCGCACACACATTTATGATTTTACCTTACCATAAGATCGCCATAAAGTCAACAACCCGAAAATCTCGACTTCACAGCCATCGCCGATGCCATTTTTACAGCCCGAACTCCGCCTTCACCGCGGCCAAGGACTCGTCGAGGGCCGTGAACACCTTCGCGATGCTCTCGTCGGAGAGTACGGCCGGCGGCTCAAGGCGCACCGTCCTGGCGTTGACGAGCGTGCCCGCCGTCATGATGTGACGCTCGAACAGGTTCTTCGTCACCGAATAGCCAACCTCAGCTTCCGGAAATTCCATGCAGATGAGCAGGCCCGCGCCGCGGTATGCCACGAGTACGGTCGGGTATTTTTTCTGAAGCTCGCCAAGCTTCGCCATGAACATGTCACCCTTCTTCTTGCACATGCCCGGTATGTCGTGCTCGAGCATGAATTTGATCGTCGCGATGGCCGCTGAGCACGCGAGCGGGTTGCCGCCGAACGTCGGGCTACCAAGTATCCAAGGATTTTCCACGAGCTTATCTATCCACGTCCACGGGCGCGCGATGATACCCGTGATAGGCATGATGCCGCCACCGTAGGCCTTGCCGAACGTCATGATGTCGGGGGTGACATCCTCGACCTCGCATCGCCACATGGTGCCCGTGCGTCCCATGCCGGTCTGTATCTCGTCAAATATGAGCGCGACCTTGTAGTCGTCCGCTATCTTGCGCAGCGCGCGGAGGTACCCTTCCGGCGGGATGATGACGCCGCCCTCACCCTGAATGGGCTCGACGATGATGCCGGCGACCTTCTCACCGACCGTCACGAGGTTTTTCACGGCCGTCTCAACCGCCTCGGCGTTGCCGTATTCCACATGCTGCACCTGCTGTATCATCGGGATGTAATCCTCGCGGTACGCGCCCTTGCCGCCCATGGATATCGCGCCCATGGACTTGCCGTGGAACGCGCCGACCGTCGAGATGTACCATCTGCCGCCCGTAGCGAGGCGCGCGAGCTTCAGCGCCATCTCCACGGCCTCCGCGCCGCCATTCGTGAAGAAACAGTGCTGCAGATCGCCGGGCGTTATAAGGGCAGTCAGCCTCGCAAGATAGCCGCGTAGCGGATCGATCAGTTCCTGGCTGTGTAGCGCGTACCTGTCGAGTTGTGCCTGAACCGTCTTTAATATCTCAGGATTCCGGTGACCGCACGTGTAGATGCCGAAACCACCGAGGCAGTCGATGAACTGCACTCCGTTCAAATCCTCGAAGTGGTCAACCGAATCCGTCCACTCGATGAACGCCGCGTCGGTCGATACGGACTTCCTGTACTCGAGCCAACCGGGATTGACATTCTCGTTGAAATTTGCTATTGATTCGTCGTGGATAGCCTTCTTGTCCGCATCGGACAGTTCGTCGGCCTCTATATATCCGACTACTCTCCGAGCTTCTTCGAGAGCCTTTGCTTTGTCTGTCATTGTCATGGTATTACCTCCTACCAGATCCGACTGTCGACTGTAGTTTAACTAGATTGTATCATTATATGCTATGGCCGTGCGCAATGGGAGAAGAAAATTCTCCGATTGTCATTTTCGCAATTTTCACAATAGATTTTTTTTCAGCAAGCCATGAGAACCGTCCGGAACGCCAAATCACATTATGCCGACGGGTATGTTGAAAAAAAACACCGCTAGCGTTAGACTTAGTATTAAAGTGATAGAACCATCCGGACGCGTCTGTCTGCGCGTAGCCATAGCAAAAGCAGACACTGAGCTTACATGATATGATAAATACATTCCAGAAAAAAGTCCTGATACTCGCGCTGTACGCCGGAGAGCTCATGATGAGGAGCGGCGCCGAAGTCTATCGAGTCGAAGACACTATAGTCCGCATATGCAAGGCATGCAGGATAGACTACGTCGAATGTTTCGCAACGACGACGGGTATCACCTTGTCCCTCGACCAAGGCGGCGACAGCAGCGAGATGCACACCTTCCTCAAACGCATTGACGGTATATCCACAGACCTTGAGCGCATCTCTATGATCAACGAATTTTCCCGCGAGTTTACCACTACGGACATGGACGTTGACGCCGGACTCGCCCGTATGCGCGAGATAGCGGCCATGCCGAGGTTTTCATTGCCCTTCCGCATACTAGGCGCGGCTCTCGTCGGCGCGTTCATGTGCCCGTATTACGGGGGAAGCGTCCCTGAGATGTGCATCTCCGCTGGAGCCGCCAGCCTCGGGTATATAGTGTTCGCATCTGTGAACCGCCTCCACCTCGCCGGATTCATCCGCGTATTCATTAGCTGTCTCGTCTGCGCCTCGATAGTGGTCATCATGTCCGGCATCTATCCATGGCAGAACACCACGGCGATGATCCTAAGTTCCGTCACGGTATTCATGCCCGGCGTCGCGATTACGAACGCTGCGCGCGACATGCTCGCCGGCGACATGCTCGCCGGCGTCGCCAGGGCCGCCGACGCTGCAATCACCGCCATAGCCATATCAGGGGGAGCCGGCATCGTCGCCGGTATATGGATAGTCAGCGGCGGTGCGATCAGTAACGAATATTCAGAGTTCCCACTGATTATCTTCCCCGTTTTTGGCTTTCTGCTGACCATGGGGTTCTGTCTACAGATCAACGCTCCTAAGCGCCAGATGGCGATGGCGAGCGCCATAGGGGGCGTAGGCATGCTTATGCTCGTCGGGGGACCCAGGCTTGGATACGGCGCGCTTTTGACATGCTTCGCCGGTACGTGTATGATCGCCATCCTCTCCGAGTTTGCCTCCCGCGCCGGGCGCGACGCCACGACAGTGTTCATCATACCCGGCATCATACCGTTCGTGCCCGGCCTGGGCTTATTCGAGTCCACCTCCGCGATATTAAACAACGACATCACTTTGGGAATAGAAAAAGCAGCCAGCACGATGCTTTCAGCGGGAAGTATCGCAATAGCCCTTATCGTCGTAGCGACGGGCGCGCGTTTAATCATGCAGTTGGCGCAGCGCAGTGGAGGCGTTACTCCAGATCGCTGAGCCACACATCCGGGGATGCGTCCGACGGCATGCGCCAGTCAGCCCTCGGCGACAGTGTGACCGAGCCTATCTTAGGTCCATCCGGCAGCGCCGAACGCTTGAACTGGTTCGCAAAGAACCTCCCTAAGAACACCTTTAGCCATTTTCTGATTTCGTCCTCCGAATAGTAACCCGCCCCGTGGTACGTACCGGCATCGGCGCCACTGTCCGTACCATCCGCGGGCTCGGCGAACGCGATCTTAGCCAGCTCCAGTATCACACTCGGCCTACGCCCCCACCTGACCATATGGTACAGGAAGAAATCATGAAGTTCGTAAGGCCCTATGATCTCCTCCGTCCTCTGGCTGATATCGCCATCTTCCGGCGGAAGTAGCTCCGGGCTGACCGGGGTTGCTATGATCTCCATCAGAGCCCCGGTCAGATCGGGGTTGTTACCCTTCTCCGAATCGGCCACGTAACCTATGATGTGACGCACCAAGGATTTGGGGACGCCGGCGTTGACCCCGTACATGCTCATATGGTCGCCGTTGTAGGTGGCCCATCCGAGCGCAAGCTCAGACAGATCACCCGTACCCACGACTATGCCTCCATCCCGGTTCGCTATGTCCATCAGCACGAGCGTACGGACACGCGCCTGCGCGTTTTCGTATGTCACATCGCGTTCTTCCTCGCTTCGCCCTATGCTCCTTAGATGCGCCCTAACCTGTTCGGTGATGTCTACCTCCAGGGCAGGCACACCTAAAGCCTCGCACAACCTCGCGGCATTGTCCCTCGTCCTGTCGCTCGTCCCAAAGCCGGGCATAGTCACCGCGCGCACGGCATCTTCCGCGCCGGGGACCATGCGCGCGGCCCTCACCGCGACGAGCAGCGCCAGAGTGCTATCGAGCCCGCCGGATACGCCCACGACGGCGGTCTTTGCTCCCGTGTGAATGAGCCTCTTTGCGAGAGCTGACGACTGCATAGCCAGTATCTCCTCGCACCTCTCCGCGCGTTCCGTATCACTTCCCGGGACGAACGGATGTGGATCAACGAATCGATAGAGCATATTTTTCCTGTGCTCGCCGGGCTTGGCAAAAAGGATGACCTTGCCCGTAGTATCTGCGGCCACTACAGCCGCACTTGATTCCGCAAATTCTGTCTGCGAGAACATGATTTCCTCGTATTCCTCGCGAGTGATATCTCCATCGCCGGTGCGCGCCCGGGCGCGCGTTGGAATGAACGCGTTATTGTACCTGCGGTCGCGAGCAAGCCCGTGGATGTCTATATCGGACAGCACTATGCCACCCCGTGAACTGCCGAACGGAGGGTTCTCCGCGATGACTGACCCGTTCTCCGCGATGATGCAGTGCCCCGAGAACACCATGTCCTGCGTGCTCTCTCCCAGTCCCGCGTTCGCGTATATGTATCCGCATATGAGGCGTCCCGATTGGCCGCGAGTGAGTAACCTTCGATACGAAGCCTTGCCTATCGTCTCGTTGCCCGCGGACAGGTTTGCTATGATCATCGCGCCGTTCGCGGTGTGCCTGACCGATGGCGGCGAAGGAGCCCAAAGATCCTCACATATCTCTACCGCAAACGTGAAGTCCGGCTCCTCCTCACACCTGAAGACGATGTCCGTGCCGAAAGGTATCTCCTCGTAGTACCCGTCGTCGTTTATGTCATCTTCGTCGTCCTCGTTATAGAAGTCGTCGTCCGTGTCGTAGATCGGGATAACCACCGAGTCGCTCATTCCATCATCGGGCCCGTATTCCTCCGGAGCAACTGAAAAACTCACGTAATCGAGGCCTATGGGAGCCGATGAAAAATGGCGCTGCTCATAAAACTCACCATAGTTGGGAAGATGTGTCTTTGGAACGAATGCGAGTAGCTCCCCGTCCGAATACACCGCCGCGACGTTATAGAGCTTACCGCCGTGCGCGAGCGGCATACCCACGACTACGACCTCCTCATGACCCGCGGAACCCTTGACGAGCCCTGACAGAGCCGCCTTCGCGGACTCGAGCAATGTATCCTGCAGGAATAGGTCCCCGCACGTATAGCCCGTTATCGCGAGCTCCGGAAGCGCCACTATACGCGCCCCCTTTGACGCCGCCGCATGCACAGCCTCCTCGATGCGCGCCGCGTTGTATGCGCAGTCCGCCACCTTGATCCCAGGCGTCACAGCCGCGACACGTACAAATCCTTTTATCATATTCTATTCGCCTCATTTCATCTCAAATGTTACGCCCTTACGGTCAAATCGCGATTTCTTCCTGAAATGGCCCACAAGTAGGCGACAATGGTATTCTACCACAGAAGACGAAAGGCGAGAACCATGCCCTACGCACCCCCTACTTATCCTCAAGGGCCCGCTCCACTTCGCGCATACGACCCGCCGCCGTCTCCTCTGGGATGTAGACCTGGCCGCATACGGGGCAACGCAGGACCGTGTATCTGAACGAGCGTCCGAGGTAGCTGAACGATGCCTCCATAGGCTCCATCTCCGCCCCGTCGAGTTCGCATACCATTTTGAGAGGCTTCACGCGATCACTTGAGTCACTCATGAAGAAAATCCTCCCGCGTCTTGTGGCCGTTCCATATCTGTTCCATATCTATTGACATGCGATGCGCGTAGACGTCTGTGACGGCGAGCGCGCTTTCGCCATCAGCACCGCCCGGCTCGCGGTAACTCACCCAATACGTCATATGCCCGATCTTCCGGTAGCCACTATGTACCCCAGTTTCCGGATCAAGTATCCGGCGACCTGTACGGCGCGTGAAATCGATGACCGCGTACACGTCGTCCTCGAGTATTCTCTCCGCGTCCATCTTGCGCAGCAGCGCGTCCGGGATGTCGAGAGTGAAATCGTAGGCCGCGCAGATACCGCCCGTATGCGACTCAAGCGCATCGCAGTCCTCTGCCGGAACACGCGCGCCATCTTTGATCATCGGTCGCCGATCGCTCTCGTTCATATCATTTCCGTATTTACCCCTGATCGCCATCTTCAAATACTCGCGGTTGCGCCGCCTTTCGCTGACGGTAGGCAACGGTGAATCCATTTCGTCCCCACCAAAGAGCAGTTCAAGTATATGTTTCGCCTCTTTCCCTTCTTTAATAAAAGCATCACGGCAGTTAAAACACCATGTAATGTAGGGGAGACCGCTCTCGTCAGCGCGTTTCCTGGCTACGATAGATGCAAAGGACGGATCGGCTACAGCGGGGTGGCCGCCGTAGCCACAGCATCTAGCGACCTCGCTCTGTATCGGCAGATATTCTATGTCCAGCCCCGCGCGACGCGCGAGCGTGCGGACGGCCGCCCTCGCTCCATCACCCGGCCTCGACGGGCAGGGATCGAACACCGCCCACGGGGTGCGCTTGTGTGAATCAGCGGCAACGCCGCCTGGCATCCGTTCCGCCAGCCATTCATATACGGACACGGTAACGACATCGGGCATGTACTCCCTGAGTTCCCTCGCGCACGCCGGGCACGCGGTGAGAAGCGTTGGCGAACCGATGGCTCCCCATTCCGCGCGTATCAGGTTGAGGGCTTCCGCGTGTCTCTCCGTGTCCCCTGCCCACTCCGCAGGCGCCCCACAGCACATCAGCAACATCCCTATCTCAGGATCGAGTCCGCGAAGTGAACCATACGTATTCAGCACTAGGTCAGGCGCTCCCGCGCCTATCTGGCACCCTGGGAAGAAGGCGTATCTTGTACCTGCGTCGTGTACGGATGTAGAGACGTATTCAGCATCTTCACCTTGACTCCCGCTATCGGGGGGCACGGCGCCCGGCATATCCCGCCATAACGCCAAAGCTACGCGCGCTGTGTCACCGTCCGCGTGTTCCATGTCGCGCAGGAAGAAATCATGAAACGCCCAAGGAGCCTTGCCATATCGATGCATCTGCTGCCGCCCAGCCAGTATGAGCCCGCCTATATCTATGTCCTCTGGGCAGGTTTCGAGACAAGCTCCGCACTGCGTACACAGATGCATGAGCCTTTTCGCGGGTAGATGCTTCACCTCCGAAGCGCCGGGCAGCGTGGTCGCGAACACCTCCTCGCGTATGCGTGCCGGAGTTTTGCGTGTATATTCGATCAGATCACAGAATATATCGCAGGCGTTGCATCGGCACCTGATACAGCGCGCGGCCTCATCCTTCGCGTCGTATGGCGCATAGGAGTCGGGAGTTTGCGACGCTCGCCCCCTGTCTCTCTGTTTTGTATGTGTTGCGCAACGCGCAGGAATCGGGAGCTCGCAGCGCTCGCCCCCTGCCCCCCTACGTTGCGCAACCTTCGTGGTCAGCGGGTGCAGCAGGGCGAAGGTCCCAGATTCATCCTTAGGCTCGTCAAAGCGGCCCGTCTTGAACCAGCCGTCTATAACTATCGCCATGGACATACCTCTAGCTAGTGCGTAGACGCCCTCATAGCCCTCACCGTCCGCGTCGTACACCCTATCAAATCCCAGCGCCGCGAACTCGCCTGTAGACGGTGCCTCTATGTTCAGATGGAACTCGCAGTTTTCTTTCGAGAACTGGATTTCGATATCGCGCAGGCAGGCCTCACGCATATCCGGACCTAGCCCGTCAATCTCGGGGCCACCTAGGTGATCGGATTTCTCAAAAACCTCCACCGAATACTTGCGCGTCGCGAGGCGTAGCGCACACGCGAGCCCCGCAAGCCCTGCACCGACGATGGCGACCCTCCCCTCGCGGCTGGGTATGTTATACGCGTTAGGCGGGATATCCGCAGCCTGCAAAGTCACTGTCCGTTCCAGCATGGGCAAATCTATCGCCCTATCCAGAGGACACGCGTCCTTGCAGGGCGCGGGGCATATTTCGCTCACGATGCGAGGAAAACACACCGCGTCGCGGTACGCCATATAAGCCGCCCGGTCGGCGCCCTTGCATATTTTGTCCACAAAGCCAGAGGCATCAAAATGGAACGGGCATTTCGCGCGGCAGAAAGGCGGCTCCGCGCGCCTGCAAGCCTCGAACCGCGGCAGGTAGTCTTCAAGCTTTTTCATATCTCCCAGCTACATCGCGCCGCGGCGCGGACGGCTCCCAAAAAACATTTTCCATGGTTTGTATTATACTATACTTGTTTATGGGAACAGGAACAGTGATAGTGGCGGCAGGCCTGTCGTCGAGAATGAAAGGGTACAAGCCGCTCATGGAAATCGGCGGAGTGACCGTAGCGCACCGTGTAGCCGACGCGTTCGCCGCCGCGGGTGTGACACCCATCGTCTTCGTGACGGGATACAGGGCGGACGAGCTCGAAGCTCATTTGAGCGAGCATGTGAAGAATGGGGAAGGAGGCGCCCCCTTGTTCGTCAGGAACGAGAGCTACGCCTCGACCACCATGTACGAGTCAGCCAAGATCGGCCTCTCATACATAATGGGCATGTGCGCACGGACGTTCTTCTGCCCGGTCGACGTACCGCTGTTCACGGCGGACACGGTGCGCGCGTTGATGGAGTCCAGCGCACGCATAGTAAAGCCCGTATGCAAAGGCAGGGAAGGCCATCCTATACTTATGGACGCAAAGCTGATACCGGCAATAACAGGGCCTTTCCATCCGGACGGCCTGAAGGCGGCGCTAAGAGGATTTGAAAGTGTGACGGAATACGTAGAAGTCAGCGACGAAGGCATCCTCTACGACGCCGACACCCCCGCCGACATGGCGCGGCTCAAGGGTAAATTGGCGAAAATATAGTTTTCCCAAACAGAACTTTTATAAAACAGGCTCACCCCGCCGCATATTCGAAGCCGGATGAGCGAACGAGCTCTATAGCTTCGCTCACCGGCTGCCCGCCGGCCGTCAAGTAGCCCGACGCAAAGATCGAATCCGCGACCTTGAACAGGTCTCGCTCCCGTCCCGCGAGGTACGCCTCGCGCCCCGCGGCGCACCGGATATCGGCCCGCGGCAGCAGCAGCCGGGCGAGGCACAGCGCCTTCAGGCAGTACTCCGGAGTCAGGCGCACGGTGTCCGACCCCGCGAGGCCCGTACCACCTATCGGAAGAAGAAAATTGATCGGCACCGCCTGTGGTTCGATGTCCCTGATCGCGAGAAGCAGGTCCACTACCCCATCGTCTCCCTCGCCCATGCCTACGATGCCGCCGCAGCATATCTCAAATCCGATGCCCTGGAGCATTCTGATGTTCGCGACGCGCTCATCGTAGGTGTGCGTCGTGCATATGTTCGCGTAATTGGTGCGGCTCGTGTTGAGGTTGTGGTTGATGCGGTCAACCCCCGCGTCCTTCAGCCTGCGAGCCTGCGCCTCGGTCAGGAAGCCTATCGAGCAGCAGACGGGCGCGGAAGACCCCACCTTCATCGACTCAACATACGACGCGAGTTCCTCAATCTCGCCGTCCGAAAAACGTATGCCGCTGAGACCGATGCAGTGCCGGGCAAGCCCCAGCTCTCCCACCGCGCGAGAGTCAGCCTCCAACTTCTCGCGGCTCACGAGCGTATATTTCTCTATTGCGGCCTCGGAGCTGCTAGACTGCGCACAGTAAGAGCAGTTCTGTGTGCACCCGCCGCTGCGGGCATTCGTCAACAACTGTATGCCGACTTTCATCCCCTTGTACTTTCGACGTATGGGGAACACCGCCTCGACGAGTATGGCGACATCTTCGTCTGGGAGCGCCATCAGCCCCTCCACCTCGCCGCGCGTGAGCACCCCGCCGCCCATCACTTTCCGCGCGGCCGCTTCTATCTTGCCGCGCGAATCGGGCATATCATCGCGTACAACAGCCTTACCGCGCGAACCACGCTCTCTCGCACACCCATCTCCGGCAGCCTTCACAGCTCCCGCTTCGGATCCGGGGACCGCACGCGCCATTAGCTGCTTAGCCGGACGGCAGACGAGTGCGATGACGATGATCTTGATGGCATCCCCGGGAAGAAACGGCGCCACTCCCGTGAACAGCGCGGCGCCAAATGTCAGACCGCCCTGATAAGCAAGCCATACCGTACCGAAAGTGTAAGCCACAGCCAGTCCGAGCGTCATACCCACCACGTAAAACCGTATGTCCCCACGAAATCTATCGGCAAACACTCCGCAGATGAGCGCGAGAAAGACGAAGCCTATCAGATATCCTCCCGTCGGCCCAGCGATCTTTGAGACACCGCCCGTGAAACCCGAAAACACGGGGAGCCCGACGAATCCGAGCAGCATATATATGACGTAGCTGAGCGTCCCGGCGCGCGCACCGAGAAGGTACACCGCGAAATATATCGCCAGATTTGTGAAAGAGATGGGCACAGCCGTCACTGGCAGAGGGATGGAGAACGGCCCTATCACACACATCATAGCGGCCATTAACGCGATGAAAGACATCGTGCCCAGACGCGTCATCCTACTGGTTTCATTCCTACTGTCCATTTATTCTATGTAAAAAAACAACATCCCGATCCGGCAGCGACGAACCCTTTTGAAGATAATAATAGTTGGGATGGGAATTGTCAATGCACATAATCACTGCGCGGGTAACGGCGGCGCGCTACCGCGGCGATCCATGAAATAGTTGCTACCCGGCATGGTCTTGAGCTTTTTCTTTACCTCGGCCGAAATCTCACCCACCTCAACATAACTGTTGATCTCGCGCCTCTCGTTCGTGACGATGGCGAGAGAGATGGACATAATGGGGAAAGTTTCAACCTCGCCCTTCCTGTTCTTCGTCGTGATGACCCCTCTTTCCCGATCCTCGTCATTGTAAAAACCGAGAACCTTTTCGTCAAATTCGGCGATGACGCTGCCACAGATCGCTTCCGCCTTGTCCGGAGTGGACACTATGATGAAGTCGTCTCCGCCGATGTGACCGATGAAATCGCCCGGGCTTCCGAATAGCGCCATTTGATCCGCAAGGATGTCAGCGGTCAGCACGATGATGCGATCGCCGTTTGAATAACCGTATACATCGTTGTACGCCTTGAAATTGTCAAGATCAGCATATATAACGGCAAAACGCAATCCCTTGGTGATGCGGCTTGTGACCTCACGCTGTATCTCTATGTTGCCGTTCAACCCCGTCAGGGGATTGGCGTTGCGATTGCGATCGATGCGTCGAAAGATATTCTTGATCCGACTGAGAAGTTCCCTTTCATTGAAAGGCTTTTTCACATAATCGTCGGCCCCGTACTCGAGCCCTATAAGGATGTCCTCCTGCGCGTCCTGCGACGTGATCATGATGATCGGCATGAGGTTGTTGCTCTCGGATTCGCGCAGTATGCGGCATATATCGAAGCCACTGTAGTCGGGCATCACAACATCAAGCAACACGAGATCCGGCTTTTCCTTCTTCACCAAATCAAGGCCTTCCGCGCCTAGCCCGGCCTCGATGACCTCATATTCCTTGCTGAGGGCCAGCCCCAACTGACCTCTAAAAAATGGACTATCGTCCACTATCAATATCTTCTTGGACATCCTACTCCATTATCTACGAGCATTCATACTGCAATTATTATACATTACTTTGTGCGCTACGTTTCATATTGTGTTCACTTTTTGAAATCGGTGCGGATTATTCTTCTTTTTTATATCATAACGTCCTCAATGGATATACAAGAGCACCGAATAGAATAATGCACAAGGAGTGATCATCATGAAAAATTCGATTAGAGAAAGTTTTAATGTAAGAAAATCGTGGAGTAAAGGCTATGCATCCTTAATAGGGGTCATCGCTGTAGCCATAGTCATGATAGCGATACCGACCGCGGTTATCGCGGAGTCCGGTTTGCCCGAGCCGTCCATCGAAGACAGCCCGGAGGAGCCATACACCGACGAATTGACGCTACCAGAAGACCAGACAGTTACTTTCCACCAGGCCAAAGCCAAGGCCAACGGCAAAAGCCACATCATATTGACGTGGTCAAAGGTCAAGGACGCGGACGGATATACCGTATACAGATCATCCGATGCCGACAAGCTGGGCAAGAAGATATATACGACAAATAAGGCGTCCATTAAATCATACAAGGACAAGGATGCCGCTGTCCACAAGCATCACTGGTACACGGTCAAAGCATGGGAAAAGGATGATGGAGACAAGACGACCATCACCGTTATCAAAGCAAAGAAGGTGAAGAACGCACTCAAATACAAGTCATCGACCAAGTTCAAGACCTACGCGTATTCAGGAGGCGGTACGACGGCCTCAGGCAAGAAAGCTCAGGTAGGGCGTGTGGCTGTCGATCCGAACGTCATCGATCTCGGCACTTGGCTCTACATCGAAGATTACGGACTATGCCAGGCGGCAGATACGGGTGGCGCGATCAAGGGCAACAAGATCGACCTATATATGGACAGCGAAGCCGAATGTGTAGACTGGGGCATCAGGCACAAGAAGGTATATATATTGGAATAAACACTTTATAGCAGTTTGGACAGCAAGACCGCGCCGACGTCGGCGCGGTCTTTGTATGTGCGCCGCAAAGTCGCAAAGCCGCTTTCAGCGCGCCCCGCGTCCGCATAGAGGGCGACGATCGTAGGACCGCTACCGGTCATAAACACTCGGTCTGCACCGGAAGCTTCTACCACTTCATCCAGCACTCGTCCTATGACAGGATGCTGCATGATAGCCACACGCGCGAGGTCGTTGTCTGTGTCCATAGCATCCGCACGCCCGGTTTCATTCAGCTCGTCCCAGCCCGCGTATATCCGCGGAGTCATCACCTTCACCGCCGGCTTTACGAGAACGACCCATCCCACCTCCGGAACAGCCGGGGTGAGTTCGTCACCTATCCCTTTGCAGATAGCGGACGGGCAAGCCGCTTCCGCAAATCCGAGCTCCGGATTGCCACGCGCGGCTGAAAAAACACAGAAAGGTACGTCCGCGCCTATCTTCGCCCCAGCCTTCATGATCATCGGCAATTCAGTAGACATACCGGGTGAGAGAAGCCGTGCGAGCGCCAGCATCACGACAGCTGCGTCGGCGGAACCGCCAGCGAGACCCGCGGCCATAGGTACACGCTTCGCTATGCTTACACGCACTCGCTCCAGGCCATTTCCCCATAGGCTGAGCGCGAGACCCGCAGCTCCATATGCGATGTTCCCCCTACCCTGCGGAAGCCCGCCCTTCAGTTCACACAGTCCAAGCTGCGCATCCGGCGCGAAGGCAGCTCCCACCTCGATGTCGGGGCCGCCCGCGTATGCCGAGACCTCCACCGTCACGTCATCGTGAAGCGATATCGCTTGCATTCTGGAACTGATGAGATGATAACCGTCCGGCCTCTTGCCGATCACGGATAGAGATAGATTGATCTTCGCGTACGCCCGGACGAAGGTATACCGGCATACGTCTTGAGATGATTTATTGATACAATTTCCCATCGAAATTGGCGTTTCACCTGCGGGCACGCCCGTGCTATTTCTTCTTGCCTTTCTTCTTACCCTTGTTCTTCGCTTTGGTGCCCTTGCCTCCCTGCTTTGCGGCCCTTGCGGCCTTTTCTTTTTCGTACTTCTCCATTGCGGACTTCGCGCGCTTCTCCGCAATGGCAGCTCTGCCTGTCCTGTACGAACTTCCGGCGGCCGAAATGGGCCTCGGGGCCTTCACCTTCCTTGTATCGCGAGGCTTCGCCGCGGCGGTCGCTGCGGCATGCTCATCCTTGCCCTCGGCTATGCCGAGCCTCTTTAGACGTTTCTGCCTATCGCGTTCGATGAGCTCCATCGCTTCTTTGACCGTGATTTTTTTATCCTTCGCCAGCTTGTAAGGATTGACCTTGCCCCCTCTGGCCGCGACCTCCGCCGCCGCTTTCTCTTTGCGCTTGTTCTGAAAGAGGGTCATGGCTATCATTGCACCCACCATTCCTACCATGAGCAACATATATATCTGCGTGCTGGCAGACTGGTCGACAGTCTTGAAGTCAAGCGTCAAATCGTTGCCGAGCGTCCTGCCGTCCGTCGATCTCAAATCGCCCGAAACGATGAGCTTGTACGCCTTATTGCTTGTGAGCATTTTTCCCTTGAGCTTGCTCGTGTCCACTATAGCTAGGATATATCCCTTGCCGGATTTCGGATCGGAATATGCTTTGACAGGCAACTCCTTCGTCTTAGCGCCGCTCTTGTACGTGAACTTGAAGCATTCGGCATTGGTCTTGCGGAGAGATTCGTCTGTCACATCGCCATCGAAATAGAGCTTGATCCCGACGTTCTGGGGCTGCAGGTCCTTCGCACCCTTTGCAGGAAGGCTGGACGTGAGAGCGAGCGATGAACCACCTGCAGCGAACACATGGATCCCGGAAAGTACAGGGGAAAACAACGCGAGGGCCATGACCATGACCACCGCCGGAACAAATCTCTTTGTGATTGCTTTACACAAATCCGCTCTATTCTTCATCAAATTCTCCATATCCCGCCATTATCGTCTCGCGTCGCGCAACTTCGCGAAAAAACCGCTCATCAGCCTCGCGCACTCGTCACGCATGAGACCGACCTCATACTTCAGCCTGTGATTCAGGTCCTCGGACTCCAGTATGTTTTTCACGCTCCCAGCCGCGCCGCTCTTGGGGCTATCCGTCCCCGCAATCACGGCATCAAGCCTCGCGAGCACACAAGCTCCGGCGCACATCGCGCAGGGCTCGACCGTGACGTACATCTCGCACCCCACGAGCCTCGGCGTACCCAGCCTGGCCGCCGCCGCCCTGATCGCGGCGATCTCCGCGTGCATCGTGGGGTCGCAGTCCCGCTCCGTACGGTTGGCGCCCCGGCCGACGATCTCGCCGTCCTTGACGACGACAGCCCCGATTGGCACATCGCCCGCCTCTCCCGCGACTCGGGCTTCCTCTATGGCCTCGGCCATAAACACATTCTTATCGCCTTCAATAGACCCTAACACGAATAATAATTTTACCATAACGGCATACGCGTTTCAATCCACCCATGCAATGATGGAAGTTCTCTGTGCGTCTTCACGAGGTCGCGGCAAACGGTTTTCAAATTGTCATTGCCTTGTTACTTGAAATAGAGGGGCTGATATTATATAGTTTCTATATGAAACGCGATGACCGGCTCGATTATGAAGATTATTATGACGGCTATGACGAGTACGATGAATACGAAGACCCGCAGCCGTACTTTCTGTCGGCGCGCGATCTGATTTTTTACTGCTTGGCATTCATGACGCCCGCAGCGACGACATTGATCTACGGAGGGGCGCAGGCGGCGGCACACGGCGCGCTCGCGGGTTCGTACGTTGTGGCGCTGGTCCTCATCTTTCTCACCATGCTCAGCTACCGTAGACTCGGCCGGGCTTTTCACGAAGGCGGCTCCGTATTCTCTTACGCGGGGCAAGGCATACACCGTAGAGCCGGCCTGTTCACGGGCTGGGCGGCTACGCTCTTTTACGTGACGATAGCGAGCGCGTTCTTCATGATAGGCGCGGAGACGGCGACGACGATGGCGAAGGTCCTGCCGTATACATTCTGGTTCGTTCTGATAGCGGCCGTAAGCGGAGTATTGGTGTTGCTCGGGCAAAGGATTTCTTCGCTGGCGGTTACTGTAATCGTGCTCGGCGTCGTAGGTATAACAGCGATATACATACTCGTGTGCTTGATGGCGGCCGGCAAGGGAGCTGGGCCGGACGAGGTCTCTACGGGCAGTGCGTTTGCGGGCAAGGACGCCGGCTTTGGGACCGTGATGTCCGGAGCGGCGATCGCGTGCCTCTCGTTCCTCGGATTCGACTCCGCCACAACGCTCACCGGTGAGACGGATAGCCCAAAGCGGGACACGGGCAAAGCAATGGCCGTAGCCTGTGTATGCGCAGCCGCGCTGTTCTGCTTCCAAGCTCTGTCGTCGGCCATCATCATGCCGGATTACGAAGGATTGGCATCCGCGCCGTTCATCGCCATGTCGGAGATCGCGGGCGTGGCGGGCGGCGTCCCCATGCAGACATTGTTGTCCCTGTCCGTGATTATGGCCTCCTTAGGCGTAGGTATAGCCGCGATTACAGCCGCGAGCAGGATGCTCGGGATAATGGTAAACGAGACCCCGATGGGAGGTAGCCGTGGCGCTCACAGCTCAGATAGAGGGCTGCTCTCCGATCTTTTACCGGAAACGGGCACAGCGCCCTTGAATGTCATCATCGCTTTCGCCGTAGCCGTCGCTATCGCATTTTTAATCCCGGGCAAGGATTTCGTACTCGCGTTTGACCTCGCGCGATTTGCAGGCATGATGTGCTTCATGATCGTAAATGCGGCAGCCCTGATATATTTCTGGTTCAAAAGGCACGACTCCGTATACAGCCGCAGCCTGATCATCCCAGCAGCCGGATTCCTGGCGAGCTTGTGGGCCTGGATAAGCATCGATCCGCATTCATTCAGCATAGGCTCCGTCTGCGCGCTCGTCGGGGTCATAATCATCGCGGCATTGTTTCTGTACGAACGTCTCACACTTGGCCCTGCGCCCGTGGACATACGGGATGAGGACAATGCAGCTTGACATAGCCATTCTCATCATATTGGCGATCTTCGTGATCCTCGGTTTCAAGAACGGCTTTGTACACACATTTTTTTTCGTGTTCGGATGGTTCATCGCCTTCGTCGTAGCGTTCTTCACACGCGGACCGGTCAGGGATTTTATGGCGGAGCGCACTCCCCTCTACGACTGGTATCATGGACACGTCTACAATATGTGTATGAAGGTCGTCTCGGGATATACCGACAAGCTCACTGGTGGCGCGACCGGTCAGGAAGGTGCGCTCATTGAATCCGGTGAGCTCGACGCAACAGGTTTGACTGATGGCGCTCTCGACGGAGCCATGGAGGGACTGGGCGGTATATACGGCTCACTCGAAGGCGCCATAGGGTCCATCGGAAACAATATCGTACAGACAACGGCTGAACAGGTGACCTCGACGACCTTCGGTATACTGTGTTTCATCGGGACGGTGCTCGTGGTCAAGTTCGTGATCTTTCTCATCACACTGTCCTTCTCTCGCAAACACCATGGAGGTGTCGTCGGGGCGCTTGACGCGACGTGCGGGCTGTTCCTCGGCGCCTTACAGGGGTTCATCGTCGTATTCGTACTGCTGATCCTCGTACTCCCTGTGTCGTTCGCGATAAGCCCCGACCTGTTCGCATCGACCTCGCGCGCGTTCGACACATCGTTTATCGCCAAGACTCTCCTGCTACACAATCCCCTTCTCCCGCTGATGGACGGTATCGCGCCGGGACTCTTTGACCCGGCGGAATGGGCAGGCAAGCTGAATCTTGCGGCCTAAAGGACTCGTGTTCAGACAGCGATGAGATGATACACATGGTAGCCCGCGCGCTGTCAGTCACGCACATTGGCGGAGACGGTAATCTCTCAGCTGATAGACTCCGTCGCGAGCGCGTCGTCAGTATCTATGGTGTAGCAGGACACGAGGGAATCCAGGGCCCTCGACTGGGCGGAGAGCTCCTGAGACGCGGACGCGGACTCCTCTGCCAGGGCCGAGTTGGCCTGGACAATCTGCGCTATTTGATTGATACTGCTACTCATCTCGCTGATCGCAAGACTCTGGCCCATCGACACTTCATTGAGCTTTACCATGCGCTTTTCGTTCTCGACGGCGATCTCCTCTATCTGTGCCATTCCCGAGGCGGCGTCTTCTACTATCTTGTTGCCTATATTGACGTTTTCGATAGCTGACTTGATAAGATCAGCGGCCTCACGCGCCGCGGTTGCGGACTTGGACGAAAGCTCTCTCACCTCGTCGGCGACGACAGCGAATCCTCTGCCATGATGTCCAGCCCTCGCGGCCTCCACCGCCGCGTTGAGCGCGAGGATATTCGTCTGGAACGCGATATTCTCGATGATGTCGCTGACCGACGATATACGCATGGAACTCTCTGAAATATCGTTCATCTTGTCGGTCATGAGCTTCATGTCCGTTCCGATGGTATTCACGATCGCCGAATACTGTTTGATGGATTCGACCACCTCATATGCCAACGCCGCGTTGTTCTCCGCGTGTTTCTTGAGATCCTCTACGGTAGCGGAGAACTCCTCGATGGCCGCTGCCTGCTCATTGCTGCCGCTCGCGAGATTCTGCGACCCACCCGAGACCTCAGAGGAAGCTTCGGCGATCTGCTCGGAAACGTTCTTCAAGTTGCTGATGAGTATGCGCTGGTTGTATATCATGGTCTGGATGACGTTTTTCAGCCGATCCCCTCCATCTTCACTATCGCCTTTGCCCATCACGTGAGCGCCCGGCAGATCATGTGAATAGTCGCCCTCTTTCAAGCGTTCAAAGAAGTCTATGTCTTTGTGCATCCGGTCAATGAGTATGTTGACGCTGTTCGCCAGAAGACCAACCTCGTCATCCGAATGAAAATCTATGCTTTTTGCAGGCTTGCCCTGAGCGAGACAGTTTATCGCTCCTACGATCTCCGATATGGGCACGGAGACGATCTTAATGAATCGCCGGCTCTGTATTATGGCGGTGATGATGTTGATGACAACGATCACCGCGGATGCTATGATAGCAATCCATGACCAAAGCTCCGGATCGGCAAAGCTCCCCAATGTGAGAACTCTGATGACGAATATATCGAAAATGATCACGAGAGCGAGCACAACTATGATGCGAACCGCGCCCTGGCTCATCTTTGTTATGAATGATTCTTTGTTTGGCATACCCTCTCCCGTTCTATGTTACCGTATCAAGACTATACCACCGGAGACCGCAATAATCAACCATTTCAGGGTTGTTTATTTTGGCGCTTCACTCTCCAGTCGTTGGAAATTGTTAAAAACTCCGCAATCATGAGGGTAAGCGAAGCTTTAGCCCAGTTCAGCGGGACTATGGGGCTGGGCGCGGGCCACGACTCGGATGTGCCGGGGCCGCCGGATTCACCTGGCACGCCAGCGGCTACTATATGATTGTAGCTTTCAGGCAGAGCCATCGATGGAGCCGGTTTGCCATCGGCGGAGTACATACCTTCTCCAGTGATCTGCCCGAGCGCGCGATTCATGTGCTTCACAGCTTCCCCGCGTAGCGCGTTCGGACTTGCGGCCGGCTCCTCACCTAAGGCTATGCCCTTACCGGCCTCTGCCGCTACAATGAGGCAACACTTCGCGTACCACGAATCGAAGAACCATTCAGCCTCCGTCCCGGTGATGAAGCTCGCCTCGCGCTTCTTGTGGCTCTCGGGATCCGCGTCCGTCCTGATGCCATGCCACCAAAAGTTACCCGATTGATAATTGTCGCGTTCGTAACGCCTGATGCCGTATTCCCCTGCCAGCGAACCTACAGAGCTTAGTATTTTGAGTTTCTGATATATACTGAGACGCTGCGGGCAGGCCGGATATATGAGCGAGAGCAGGGCCGCATCAGCTCCACGGCGACGTGGGTCGTACCTATCATAGTCAGGCGACTCGCCACCGAGCATGAGCTGGCGATGAACTGTCTTGTAACCGTCCGCTATGAGCCCGGCGAGCGCTTCCCTGCAGACCATACTTTCAAGTCCGAGCCTATACGCGGCCGCCATGAACGCATCGGCGAAGATGGGCGCCTCGCCGGGTCCGTCCTCAAGCAACCCTTCAAGCTGTTCGAGAGCCGAGACGACGATGCCAATAGAAGAAGTATTACGGCGCGGCAGTTCCTCCCACGCGCCCGAATCTTCCATCCTGTGATACTTCACGGCATTAAGGTAGGCGACGAGACGTGCTATGGCCTCAAGCCTTGAGCCACCGCCAGCCGCACCTTCGGCGGTAAGATCAGAAAGCGTGACGCACCCCTCGGCATAGGCTGTTAAAGAAGCGTGTATGACGAGGCCGAGTGCGTCATTCTGCTTGTGTGTCCATCGCTGCGGCATATCTCCATCCATGACATCCGGAAATCCCGGGGAGCTGGAATCAAATCTGATGTGGACCGCGTTCATATCGCCGTCCAGGCCGGGAAGGTCGAGTAGCCCGGGTGTGGCTATCGCCCTGTCTATACGATCCGCCTGCGAGGCCATGTAGTCGAGCAGTGTCAGCAGTACGGATTTCGCGTCGTCCTCTCGCTTCGGATCCGCGGAGAGCGCGAGATAACCCCAAACGGAGTCGCGCACCCATATGGCGTCGTAATTCGTAGATTCGGCCGTCTCATCCGAATCGAAGGACGCGGCACCGATGAAAATGCCCCACGGCTTTCTGACGACATCTATACGCCGGAGCTTTGATGTGGCGAGAGCAATGCTAGCGAGTTCATCTTCCGAATAATCAGCCCTGAGCAGACCGGCTATCCCGTCGCTGAATACACGAACGGTGTATGGAGATGCAACCGCTCCTTCCATAGGCGCCGGATCGAACTCCATGTCTTTACCGACTGGAATGTTACCTCCGCGAAGTGCGGCGATATATTCCTCCAGCTCGCTATACCCGAACTTTTCCATTGCTTCCCTCCTTCACAAGAAAGACTGCGGCGACGCCAATGGCAAGCATGACGGCGGCGACAATGAACATAGTGGGCTGGAAGCCGCCGAAAGCAGTCATGAAGACCTTTCCCAGTAAGGCCATAACGATCTGCGGAATACATATGGTGCAATTGAACAGACCGAGGTAAACGCCGATGCTTCCCTCCCCTTCAAGGGCATTCGTGAGTATCGTGAACGGCAACGCCATCATCGCTGACCATGTGACGCCGATGAGGACATAGGACAATATGAACATGTATTGATTGTGTATGAAGTAGACGGACAGGAAACCGACGGCGCCTATCGCGAGACTGACGGAATAGGATGTGCGGTGACTTTTGAACCTGGGTATGAGCAAGGCCCACGCGACGGCGCCGGCAGCCATGGCCGCTGAGACTACGCCGTACCAGTTGCCCGCTGCCTGGTACTCCGGAGAAGCAGGGTCAGTCGTCCCAAAGGCGTTCGTCGCGATGGCTCCGGTCGAGTAGGTCCACTGGAGCAGGAAAGCGCCCCAGCAGAAGAACTGCACCAGGCCCACGGTCCAGAACACGCGTGGGGCCTTCTTCAGATATGTGAGGAATGATGTTTTATCATCCCGCGCGACGGGTTCGTGATAAAGGGCGTATTCCCCGGGCGGCATCTCCTTTACTGTAAGCATGGCCTGGATGACACATGCGATCAATATGGCGAGCCCGACGTAAAAGCTGATCTTGACAGAGTCGGGCACAACACCCTTGGGCGCCGTGTTGTGAGCGCCGAGAAATGTGAACAGGAAAGGAAATAGATACGCGACTATCGAGCTGGCGTTTACGAGGAAACTTTGAACTGAATAGGCGTATGTCTTCTGCCGCTCGTTCACGAGGTCGCCGACCACCATCTTAAAGGGCTGCATGGCCATGTTGGAGGACATATCGAGCAAGGTAACGCATATGGCGCCGAACATGAGAGCGGACGCGACGGAAAAGTTGAAGCTACCCGCGTTCGGAAGCAGTACCATGATGACTCCGGCGATGAGGCCGCCGAGCAGGAGGAAAGGCTTGCGCCTGCCAAAGCGCGGGCTCCACATACGGTCCGTAATCCTGCCGACAAAAGGCTGAACGATGAGCCCGACGAGAGGCGGCAATATCCAGAAGAAGCTAAGGTTGTTCGGGTCCGCACCGATGGTGGAAAATATACGACTCAACGACGAGGTCTGCAAAGTGTATACAATCTGTACACCGAAGAATCCAAAACTGAGGTTCCAAATGGTGCGCGTCTTGAGATCCGGTAATGTACGTAGTGTACCCATAACGAAGGTCCCTCCGCTTCCAGCGGCACCGCGCCATACGTATGGCATATCGTTGTATGTTAGAGCGCGTTGTCGCACGTGTTTATATCGCTGGCATTTGATTATATCATACGGATCCGCCGGTCACACTCCCAAAATGAAGAATCAAAGAAGCTGGAACTGACTATGTAAGTGCGTCGATAAAGTCGGCCCTATTGCGGAGGCACCGGCATGAACGTTATAATAGTATACAATGTGTTGGGGATGATCCGTTCATACGGATCGGGGAAGTGAGGTGAATTATGGATAGCGTGCATTACTATGGCAGTCCCGTAGGAGGGATCGGCGTCGCGTCCGACGGCGATAGCATCACCAGATTGTTCTTTACTGAACAGAGCGAACCGGACTATACTGAAAGCGAAACCCCGGTAGTCCTCGAAGCGATAAGGCAGCTTAGGGAATATTTCGACGGGGAGCGCAGGGATTTTGACCTACCCCTCGAACTTTCAGGTACGGATTTTCAGCTCTCCGTGTGGAACGCGCTCCGTGGCATACCCTACGGACAGACACGTAGCTACGCGGAGATCGCGCGAGAGGTCGGGCACCCAAAATCGTTCCGTGCCGTGGGAATGGCGAACAATCGCAACCCGATAGCTATAATCATACCGTGCCACCGTGTCATCGGATCGGACGGATCGCTCACAGGCTTCGGAGGCGGCATTGAAACGAAATCCTGGCTACTGGAACTTGAAAGAGGCTAGAATGCCAGTGCATCATTCCAAAACTCCCGTTTGAAGGAGTACTTCACCGCACACCTGACGCCAGCGCGAGCAGCTTCCTTCGCATGAGCAGCACGGTGGCCGCGACGGCCATAGCGACGGCCGCGTATATAAGGAAGTATTCTTCGGGCTGTTTGCCGTCAAAGAACCTCACGGTGACGGTGTTGATCGCCTGGCCGAGCGCGTTCGAGATGAACCACAGCCCCATGACCTTCGCGATGTGTATCTCCGGAGCAAGAAGGGTTGTGGCGGACAGGCCCGTGGGCGCAAGGAACAATTCGCCTACGGTGATGATGACGAGGGCCGCGATTAGCCACGCAGGGTTCAGGAGTTCATTATCGCTCGCCCTCATGAAGAATCCGGTAGCTAGCACGACCAGACCAAGACCCGCTATAGCGAGCCCGACCCCCATCTTCACGACCATCGACGGCGCCCTGACACCGAGCTTGCTCCAGATCACGGCAAACACGGGGCTCAGCGCAATGATGGCCAGCGGATTGACTGACTGGAACCACGAAGCCGGGATGTGAAATCCAAGAATATCGGTATTGAGATACTGCTTCGCGACCACCGCGATCGTGGACGACTGCTGTTCACTTATGGAAAAGAAAAATGTCGCGGCTATGAACAGGGGGATATAGGCCTTCATGCGCCCGCGTTCCTCGCCGCTCACATTTCTGTCCCTGATGATGAAAAAGAACAGGGCTATGGCGATAATCGCACATGCTATGGGGAGGAAATCGCTGACTGCGCCTATGCTGACAGGACGACCGAGCGCCGCAAATATGGCGATGTTGGCGGCGATCACGAGGCAGGCAACGACCGCAATCACGAATATCCTGCGCCATCTCTTCTTGTCGGCCTGCGTGAGCGGCTGCACCGGCTCCCGGCCGATGCCCTCAAGGGTGTGCTTGCTGAGCCCCACATACACGAAAAGACCGATGCCCATGAAGATCGCGGGGATAAGGAAACCTGCCTTGTAGCCATCCTTATCCGCAATGGAGCCCACGATAATGGGCGACAGGAACGCCCCGATGTTGATCGACATATACAGCAGCGAAAACCCGGATAGCCTCCTTGGGTCGTCTCTCTCGTAGAGATTGCCGACCATGACGGAGACATTGGTCTTGAGCAGGCCGGTGCCGACGATGATGAAAATCATCGCTGTGTACACGCCTTCTATACCGAGCGGCGCGCCGAGGATCACGTGCCCGACCGCGATGAATACGCATCCGACAAGGATAGCGCGGTACGCGCCGAGCACCCTATCCGCCATCCATCCTCCCATGATGCACGAAAGGTACACGAGCGAGCCGAACAGGCTCATGATCACCATCGCGTCTTTCTCTTGCAGGCCGAGGCCGCCCTTAGACACGGAGTCGTAGATGTAATATACGAGGATGGCCCTCATCCCATAGTAGCTGAAACGTTCACAGAACTCGGTCGAGAATATATTAAGCAGCCCCAGTGGGTTGCCGAAAAAAGTCAATTCACTCCCCTGCTTGCCTCCGTTTCCCCGCAATTTCATAACATGAAGCCTCTTCCTTTTTATCACTCAAAAAGCGCGTCCATTACCCAGCGGTAATTTTATCATATATTTATTGACATAAAGCAGAAATCTCCATTTCCGTGAATTTATTATATGGGATTCCGTATCTTTTAAAATCTTGCGACATTTACACCAATACCATTTCTGCCCGCGATGTTCATCGCGCTCACAAGTACAAGCCCCTCGCGGATGCCGTTCTCTGCCAGCGTAGCCTCGGTACTGCATTGCTTATACCGCTGACGAATTTTGGGATGGTGATGGCTCTATGGCTCACAGGCATCCTCGTCGAGAGGGCAAAGCTGCAAATCGACTTCGGGGAGCCGGCGCAGGTGACGCAGGTGGCGGCGCCATTGGGGATGCGGATGAGTCGGACGACAGCTTTTGGGCATGGGGCTTGTTCTACCACAACCCAAACGACCCCTCATACTTCGTTGGCAACCGCTTTGGCGTCAACATAGGTTTCAACTACGCGCGCCCGCCGGTCAGAATCGGAGTGGCTGCGGCTGCTGCGGCGCTGGCTCTTTCTTATATCTGGCTGACCAACCTGTTCGTCTCTATGCTATGATTGCACCGTGTCCATCAGGTGTTCTCCATTCTATCTTCTGACGGCACCGCATCGATGTCCCCATCCTGAATCAGCGAGCCTTCCGGCAGACCGTCCCAGTATGTGCAGAAGGCTCACGACTGCAAAAGCGGGCAGTCGCCGGCGAAAATCAGACTTGCATAAGTCAGGACGCCGTCATTGTATTATCCTACTCCCCGACAATCTTCACCAGCACCCGCTTGTTGCGCTTGCCATCGAACTCGCCGTAGAATATTTGCTCCCAGGTGCCAAAGTCGAGTCTGCCGCCCGTGACGGCCACCACGACCTCGCGCCCCATGACCGTGCGCTTCAGGTGCGCGTCGGCGTTGTCCTCGTAGCCGTTGTGGTCGTATTGGCTATATGGCTTCTCCGGCGCGAGACGCTCAAGCCACCGCTCGTAGTCGCGGTGCAGGCCACTCTCGTCATCGTTGATGAAGACGCTGGCCGTGATGTTCATCGCGTTGACGAGGCACAGCCCCTCGCGGATGCCGCTCTCTGCCAGCACCGCCTCGACCTGCGGCGTGATGTTGACGAAGCCCCGTCGCGTGGGGATGTTGAAATGCAGTTCCTTTCGGTATGATTTCATTGCCCTATACCCTCCTTATCTCATCGTTGACAACAGTTTTATGCAGTTTTTCATCGCTTATATCATTTATTTTTATACGCAGCAAATACCAGTTTGAGTTTTTTTCTATTATACCAGTGAAAGGTGATGGGAAATAGTGTTTTGTTACGCCCATCTTCCCCCGCCGGCAGCCGCCAAACCCAAGAACCTCTCGAAACCAAGCATTCCTCCTAAACAAAAAACCACCTACCGCTACAATTCCTTGTATCAATAGATGGTAGTTAATATGGCTAACCTACCATCAAATGATACAAATACACACTCTGCCGTCGAGGGTGTGCGTTTTTGTCCAAGGAGTGTGCATCGGCGGGCAAATCGTTTGACAGTTGGAGGCTTTCCTACACACGTACATGTAATGGTACTATTACCGGCAATGAGAGATTTTTTAGGCAACTCAACACGTGTCAACACTTGGCTCTTGCAATATCCAGAGTATTAGGTTCGATTTTCATTTTTCGGGAGTCCCGGTGGCTCGAATCCAGCCCGAATTAGCAGATAGTTCTCCAAGAAAATGAGCATTGAATGCCTGCAAGACCTTTGCTTTCAGATTATCCTTGTTATCCCAATACTTGATAAGTCGACCTGTTTTTAGCTTTTTGCGGAATGCAGCGAATTTTTTGATAAACTGCCACTGTCCTTTGTTTGAAACTGGGAATAATTCCATTCCTGTCGGAACACCACCAGTTTCCAGAAGATCCTGAATAACTTCGCTTCGCTCATTTTCTAAATCTGTATAGGTTGAACTGACAAATACTTGATATTTCTTTCCCGTACGTTCCGGCATCGAAGAAAGGCCTGAGTCATTATCACTATTTGCTAAAATAATTTCTATTCCCCCATTCAAAGAAAAAGGCCGTGGGCAACCGCTGTTTCCAGCGTTACCCCGGCCTTGTGGTGGTTCCAGTGTAGCGGAATCCCACAGTATGAAGAGGGACAGGCTCTGCGCTAGAGCAAGTTCTGTGACCTCAAGGCAGAGGAAATCCATGCACGACTTCAGAATAAGGTTTTCCCATTCATTAAGAGATTGCAGACAGGGCGAAAGAGTGCCTACGCAAAATATATGAAGAACGCGAATTTCTTGCTACCAAATCCGCTCATCACGGAGAAGGTCGTTTCCGCCATCAAAGAGTTGCCTCTGCAAGACAGGGATTTGAAAGGCGATATCTACGAGTACATGATATCCAAGCTGCAGACGGCTGGTCGCATCGGTCAATTCCGAACGCCACGCCACATTATTAAAATGATGGTACGGATGATAAACCCTCAACTCACGGACACTATAACGGATCCGGCTTGTGGCACGGGTGGCTTCCTTATTATCGCCGGACATCACATCCGAGACAACAACGAGTATGAACTTCGCACTAACAGAGCAGCCCGAGAGCATTATCAGAACAAAATGTTCACAGGGTACGATATCGACCAGACGATGCTTCGTATCACGGCCATGAACACAATTCTGCATGGCATGGACAATGCCACCGTGAAGTTCAACGATTCGCACTCAAAGGGAAACACAGATGAAGAGAAACGTATCGCCAAAGGGCTGGAAGAATTGGATGCAATGTTGGATGAAGATTAACGACTGTATGGAGCGAGTGATTACGGGTGAATGGAGAAAAGAGTGCGCCGATGGTGACGGTGTTTTTGTAGGAGACATTATTCTGGAGAAGTCGGGCGGCACTGACACTACTCCTGTTGGGCGGGTGGTTTATTGCGACGAGAGAATCGCGTCTGACACCTACCTTTGTAACAACTTCATACCTCGCCAAAGTATTCGGGAAATGAGTTGATTTACCCAGCAATTCGATCCGATGCCGTTAAACAACAGGCGGACAACAAGAATGCAGGATCAACAGTTCCACATGTAAATGTTGCTGACGCAAAACGTTTTATTGCCTCATTGCCGCCTCTCGACCTGCAAAACCGTTTTGCGGACTTCGTGCGGCAGGCCGACAAATCGAAATTTGAAATACAGGAAGGACTCGCACAGCTACAGTACCAGCACGGCGCACTCATGCAAAGGTATTTCGGATAGGCGCTTTTCTCATGCTCATGGCAACAATGGTCGTTTTACCTATGAACAGGAGGATGAAGATGAAAGAGAAATTGGTGACGGAAATCGAACAGGGGATGGTAGACATTCTGGATAACGCGCAAATGGAGCGACTCCGCAAGGTGTTGAGCTACTGCCTGTTCAATGTTGCTGTGGCTGCGTGCCAAGACGAATCTGCCCAGAATACGAATGAGCAATCCAATGATGATATGCTTGAAATATTCCTTGCGTCCAAACGAGTAGAGGGTTGCTCGGAGAAGTCCATGAAATACTATCGCTCGACCATCCAGAACGCACTCGCGACCATCGTCAAGGGTTTCAAACACATCACCACGAACGATCTACGGCAGTATCTTGCTGACTACCAAAAGAACGGCAAGGCGGGAAAGGTTACGGTTGACAACATCAGGCGCATCCTATCGAGCTTTTTTCGTGGCTGGAGGACGAGAACCATATTCTCAAGAGTCCCGTGCGCCGCATCCACAAGGTGAAGACGGGGCAGACAGTCAAGGACACCTCTACTGATGAAACACTGGAATTGATGAGAGATAGGTGTTCAACGATGCGCGATTTGGCCATCATTGATTTGCTCGCATCCACAGGAATGCGCGTCGGCGAGCTGGTGCGGCTGAATCGCGACGACATAGATTTCGAAAATCGTGAATGTATCGTTCTTGGCAAGGGGATGCCTATCGAGCAGGTTCAGCAGTTACTCGTACATCAGAAGATTGACACCACGCTTCAATATGTAATGGTCAACCAGAATAATGTAAAGCAGTCCCATCGAAGGTATCTCGCATGATGAGAACAAGGCTACAAAATTTTAAATCGAAATTTGCCGTGGGGATGAGCAAAATACCACGGAAATGGAATAAAATAATGTAGGAGGTGGCTGCGTGATGACAAACTTTGATTTCCTTCAAAGCGAGGCACTTCTGCCCACAGAAGCAGAAGATACGATATCCAAGGATGAATTTGACAACTTGAAGGCTGAAATGGATGATAAGGACGAAGAACGTCAACGGCTATTCGACAACCTGAAATATATGCCAAACCTATCGTCATGCAACCTCTGCAAGCGCGGCGAGGACAAGCCTACCGACCGAGCTATATTCTCCACATATCCTACGATAATGAACGCCATCAATGAGGAGAAGACCGCGGACGGCGAGAAGCTCTTTACGCCCGCCCACTTTGACCCTATCATCATCGATGAGGCGCATCGGAGCATCTTCAAAAAGTACAGAGCCATCTTCGACTATTTCGACGCGCTACTCGTCGGATTGACCGCTATCCTGAAGGACGATGTAAGCCACAACACATACGAATTTTTCGGGCTGGAAAATAATATGCCCATTTACGCATATGAATACGCGAAGGCGGTTTCCGATAAGTACCTGACCGACTATCATTGCATAGAGAAACTGTTCCGCATTCCTGTAGAGGGAATCCACTACGACGAACTCTCGCCGGAGCAACAGTCGATGTTCGAGGATACATTCGATGAAGACGAGGAGATACCAGACTTCGTCAGCGGTGAAGCCATCAACTCTCAATACTTCAACATCCCCACGAATCGCGTGCTATCGAAGACAAAACTCTGGCAGATGTTCGGGCGTGGCACGAGGCTTTGCGAAGACCTCTTTGGTCCCGGAGAGCACAAAGACCAGTTCTACGTCTTTGACTATCTCGGTAATTTCGAGTTCTTCCGACAGGATCCGAAAGGTAAAGAATCCGACGAGGTCATCAACGTGACCGATAGCGTATTGCTGGAGCGAGACGGTGTCTCACTCGGGCGCTTCGTCCGAAGCATTGCTGGTCTCTCGCAAGAAGCTGCGCTTACAGCGTTTTCCGAGTTCCTCGACAACCGACTGTTTACGGAGGAACAGATAACCTTTGTGCGCTATATCATTGATTGGATTACGTGCAGGGGAACGCTGATACCAGAAGACATGAAGGATGAGGAGTTTGCAGGCGGGGCATATATCGTCGAAGTCTTCAACAACAACCTCGAGGCTTTCCAACGCATCAAGGGAGCGATAACCCGAGTCAATAACAACGCTATGAAGATGGCGGCATAACGGAGGACGCAAGAATGGCGACACGAGGCAAGAGCATCCATCTGTTTCTCATGGACGGCACCCCGACCGAGCGCGTCAAGGTGACGCTCGCCAACTGGACGGGCGTGGCATTAAGCTATCTGGAGAACCGCTTCTGCAACCTCACGATTGCCACGAAGCGATATATCGTAAAGAACGGCAACGACCCGTCGCCCGGCCACATCACCGAGGAGAAAGAAAGCGAGCTCGAGGAGTTCGTTGATTACGCCAAAATCATCATGGGCACGCTCGGGTATAAGGTCTTTGAGCCACTGCTCCAGATGGCGCCGACCGCTACTGATGCTGATGGCGTTGTATCAGAGACCGGGGCGGTCTTCGGCATCAACAGGAGCGGCACCGATGCCAAAGGGATGCTGACCAGCGAGGGCTTTGTGGTGCTCGCTGGGAGTGTCATCCGTAAGGAGCTCGTGCCGAGCGCGTCGGATTCCATCAAGGCATCACGCGAAAACAACAAAGAGAGCGTCGACGAGAGCGGCATCGTCACAAAGGACATTCTGTTCCGAACGCCGTCCGGCGCATCGGCATTCGTGCTGGGTGCGCCCACCAATGGCAATGTGGAGTGGAAAACCGCCGATGGCAAAAAGCTGAAGGACATCGAGGATGCAGCAAGCGAGAGTGCATAGCTTTGAGTAATAATCAAGTAATCGACACGACGTTCAAAATGTACGTCGATACACCCGAAGGCCGTGACCCCGACACATGGAGTCCAACATTGCGAGACTGTCATCAGTGGCTTTGGAGCAAGCCGTTGCCTTGTGGCAAGCCTTTCTCTTTGACGGCAGACGCCACACCGCCATATTATCTTCGACATAACTCTGACCTCGGGGAGTTTCGGTTGTCGAGCGACAGCATTATTCACACCTATTCTCGGTGGACGCACAACCGGCACATGACAAGCATCGTCGGCTCTTTCCCGCCCAATGAGATATCGGCATTCTATGACCTCGCCAGCACGATTGGCGGATACGTCGTCTTTCCGGCGAACAAGATAGACGGCAAACCGACCATCAACGGTGCTCGCGGCATGAGCGCATTACTACGTGATCGCTTCGACTTGGCTTTGGAATGCATCCGCCGTTGGTACGATAGTTCGGACAGCCCGCTGTCTGAAGTTCTGGACAGATATTCGGAGTTTCTGATGCTGTTCGGTGACTTCACGGAATATGTGGACTTCTTCCTTTTGAGGGATCTCATTGATGAGAATGGCAAGGTAGCGTATTGGCTACCATTTTCAGACTTCGGCAAGCGTGAGCCATTGCCTGCAAACGTCGATGAGTACCAGAAATACATGGAAAATGCTTCGGCGTTCACAAATGCCCGAAACGCAAGGATAAATAATCTGACATAATTCTCTCACCGCCGGTGAGAGTTTTTCAAACCCCGTCCGCTGGAGACAGAGGGCTTTTTCTTTGCACCTAATCGGCGTAAACGACACCACCGAAAAATAAATCCCGCTCCTTGGTTGCCAAAGCGTCTGTCGCTGTCCTGCGGAAAATAGAGGGACATATGACGCCCTTGAAAATGGAGGTGTATACGACGCAGACAAAGGCATTGAGGTTGTTTGCATGACCGCAGAAGCGCAGTTGTTATTTCATCAGAGATACGAATTCGACGACCATGATAAACATGATGTTACATTGCTTTGCGAGGCATTCCATCTGGAGCTGCCAAAAGGATATGGCAGTTGATTTTGAACTACATGACTTTGCCTATATTGAGAATATATACCGCCTCTATCATGATGGCAGTATCGGTTCTTTTATGTCTCGCAAGGACTGACGATATTTGCCCGGTGCAGTGTGCGCCAGTACGACGAGACGCCCCTCGACGACGAAACGATTGCAGGGATTCAAGACCATCTCGACGGACTCGCGCAGCTACCGGGACAGTCCGCACGGTAGTTATTTTGGCTAACCTACCACAAAATGATACCATGCACACCCCTAGCGGGCAAATCGTTTGACAGTAGGGGAATCGTGACGAGCATCCTGTGGCCATTACCTTGATCTCGCCGCCAGTCGCATCGAATACCGGGGCTGGCCTGCCCTCATCATTGCAGGCGGTCTCCATCTTCTCTATGCCGCGCCCCCATGTCTCAATCTGTCCGGAACGGAAGAAAGCGTTCGCGATGTTGGGGTTGCGCGGTTTGGAACGATGCCTTGCAAGCAACTCGGCAACGGTCCAGTTTTCGGGCAAGACCCCATCGTTATAGATGATCACCTCGTCGGGAAAGACCTTTATCTGTATTGGGACGCCAGTGCTGTAATCGCGGTGGACGATGGTGTTCAAAACAGCTTCGCGGCAGGCGGCTCGCGGCACGGGGTAAGTCTCGATGCGCTGGAGGCCGTCGTAGCTGATGAGTCCCTTGAAGTATTTGGAGTACATCAGGTCGACCGCCTTGTCGGCCATCGTGATGAGCGGCCCATGCACTTCGTCTTGGTATAGCAGGTCGCTGCTCGTTTCGAAGTAGCCGATCTTCACATAGGCGCCTGTCACCCATAGCCAAGTCCTCTTCCGTCAGACGCTTGCTCGACAGCGCTTTTTTTCGGAACTCGCGGAAAGCCACGATGTCGAGATCGGAGACCTTGACGTGCGGCACAGGTGCCCCGTCCCACGTCTTGCCTTACTTCTTCAGGATGAATTCGTCGAGCGCACTGCCTGTGAGTTCGCGATTCGTTGCGCCGGAGCGGTAGTAGTATTTACCATGGTAGCTGATGGGGTAAGGGTATGGCTCTACCGTCACCCGGATATACTTCATATCACCCTCGGTCAAAAGGTCGACATCGACGAGGATTGTCATCGAGTTATTGACCTTGTTCGGGATGACCTCGAGCAGCCTGCGAGGTTCGGCAAGATCGACCACGATGCCATCGTCGTTCTTACCGATTTCGAGGATGCCGCCCTGCGCGTTCGCAAAGCCACAAATCCACTTCAGATACTCGTCGCGCTACGACGACTTCCATTCGACTGTCTGATACTCCATCGTGTCCATTGCCATTTGTCCTATCTAATGAAATCTCTTCTATTTTCTGCCAATCTTTACCAGCACCCGCTTGTCGCGCTTGCCGTCAAACTTACCGTAGAAGATCTGTTCCCAGGTGCCAAAGCCGAGCCTGCCGTATGTGATGTTAAAACGCAGTCCTTGTCGGCATGACTTCACTGTTCTATACTCTACTTATCCCATCTTCTTATTATACCTGTGAAAGATGATGAGGAATAGTGCTTTATAATGTCCTTCTTCCCCCTCCAGCAACTGTTCCTCGTTTATGAGTAAGCGTAAAACACGGTACTCCTACCTGTTCTTCTCACTCGATATCATCCTGTTGGCATTGTTCGGCCTGTTGTGCAACACAGGACCAACAGGGGTGTTATTCCATGAGGTTGCAGGGCTTGTATATGCCGCATTGATTGTAGTACACCTCATATTCAATCGTAAATGGATAGTTGCCGCAGCAAAGGGTAAATTGCGCGGCAGGCGTTCGGTTGCGATGTTGGCAGTCAATATTCTTTTATTCGCTGACTTGATCGTCATACTTGAGACTGGAACACACGTTTCGCAATACCTGTTCCCCGAGGATGTCAAAGCCGAAAGCATCGTTCTCGTTGTCCATGCCGCTTGCAGCGTGGTTGCCGCGATTCTCATAGTGGCTAACGTCCTATTACACGCGAAAGCAATAACTAAAGGCAGGATGTTGCCGAAAGTGGGCTTGGTTGTCGTCCTCACTGTTATTATCAGCTATGCCATGTTCGGAGGTATTCAGGGTGCGCTAGATCACGGCATGCCTAAAGACGGCGACGTAAAAGGTCAAAACGGGCAGAGTATCGACGATAGCGACCACCGCCTGAAAGATGGCGAAAAGAAGTAATGAACGCACCTACTGCCTCGATTAGGCGAGCATACCCCATTAAGGCCACAAGATGACAAATCCGAACACCTTGTCTGTGACAAAAGTGTTCGGATCTGAACCTTTTGGCACCCCCGAGATGATTCGAACATCCGACGCACGGTTTAGGAAACCGACGCTCTATCCTCTGAGCTACGGGGGCTTATGCAGTTGTGTGCGGTGGCTCCTACCACAACGCGTTTTAAATTATACATAATCGCGGCACGGAGCGCAATGTCAATATTCGATGCCGTGTCAATATTCGATGCCGGGGCGGGCGGGCACGCCAGCGTCGAAATAGTGTTTGACGGCGCGCATCTCGGTCACGAGGTCGGCCATGGCGATGAGTTCTTCAGGCGCATCGCGCCCGGTCATGATCAGCTCCGTATGTTCGGGGCGTTTCGCGATGATGTCCGCCACTTCGTCCGGCGTCACGAGCCCGGACCTAAGTGCGCAATTGATCTCGTCCATCACGACCATGTCATAGTCCCCTTGCTCAAAGATTTCCCGAACACGCCTAAGCCCCCGCTTCGCCTCGGCGATATCACGCTCCGACGGCACGCCGACGATGTATTCACCGCTACCGAAATCCTCATGCTCGATGCCGGGGAGGCACTCACAGGCAAGAATCTCCCCGCTGGTGAGCCCTTTCATGAAGCGTCCGATGAACACGCGGCCTCCCCGGCCGGCCATCCGCACCGCAACGCCGAAAGCGGCGGTCGACTTGCACTTGCCATCTCCCGTATATATTTGCACACAACCCTTTGTAAGTATTCCGCTCATTTTATTTACATATTTTACCAATACACTCACGCACGCACATCACGTAACAACCACGCACCATTTTTATTTTATAATATTACCAATATCCCCTTTGCATATTTCCGCCCTTTTCATTCGCAATATTGCCCGTGCTCATCCATAGTTCACTCCCGTAAGCCGCTCAGAAAGTTCCCATAGCTGCGCCCGCAGCCCGGCGTTTTTCGCCCGCATAGGCATGAGCGCACGACGTGACGGCCCCATGAAGGTGAACATCGGCCCGTAATACGCGCCACCTACGGCGTCCGGCGATGTGGCGGCGTACAGCGCGGGACGCGCGGCCGCTCGCGCGGACTGCCGTATGAAAGGGAAGACGAAAAATATCGCCCTGAGCAGCCCCATGGCGAACCCTCGGCTACGGCCAAACAGCATCGTCCGCGCCAGCCCGGGATGGACGCAGCAGGCGGTGACGTCAGGGAAGCGGCGATTCAGTTCGACGGCGTACATGAGGCAGCAGAGCTTTGACAGCGCGTAGGAGATGGACGCGTCGTAACCGCGCGCCGCCGTCGCATCCTCCAGGTCGAAGCGAGCGGGCCTGTTTGCGATGGAGCTCACCGTCACCACACGTCGGTCTGGAGCCCCCGAAAGTAGCGGCATGAGCCTCCCGACGAGCTCGTAATGCCCGAGGTAGTTCACAGCGAACTGACGCTCGACGCCCGCACGATTAAGTTCAAGGCTTTCCGGCATCATCAGCCCCGCTATGCATAACACCATGTCTATCCGTCCCCGCGATGCTATCATCCGATCAGCGAACCGGCGTATGGACGAAGGGTCGAACAGGTCGAGTGGCTCAAACGCCACCTCCGCGCCCGCGCATTCGCCCGCTATCTTCAAGGCTGCGGCTTCGCCCTTCTCACGGTCACGCCCCGCGACTATGACAGCCGCGCCAAGCGACGCGAGGGCGAGGGCGACCTCATACCCGATGCCGCCATATCCGGTAACTATAGCGGTCTTCCCCTTGAGGGACATCGAATCACTCACGCCCCGCCAGACGCGAACGCCTTGCCGAGCCTCTTTATGCCCTCCTCAATCCTATCCGGCGGCTCACCCGAAAAGTTCAGCCTGAACGTACCGCGCCCGTCCGCAGGCCCTGCGAAGAAAGGCGCACCGGGCACGAAGGCCACCTTGTACTCCCTCGTCGCCACGCGCAGCAGCTCGGACATATCCGGCTCGCCGGGTAACGTGAGCCAGATGAACAGACCGCCATTCGGGCGTGTATACTGCGTCTCCTGAGGCAGATAGCGATCTACGCACGAGAGCATCGTGTCGAGCCTTTCCTTGTACATCGGAGCCACAGCCGCCAGATGCCCCGGCAGCAGGCCGCGCCCCAAGTACTCCGCGCAGACCGCCTGAGGCAGTATGGCCGTGTGCGTATCCGAACACTGTTTCGCGACGACCATCTTCCGTATGATCTCCGGCGCGGCCGCCACCGTGCCCACGCGTAGACCGGGCGATATCGTCTTGGAGAAACTGTTCAGCAATATCACGTTGCCTGCATCGTCAAAATTCTTTATAGAGGGCAGCGGCTCGCCCTCATACCTAAGGTCGCAGTACGGGTCGTCCTCTGCGACGACCGCGCCGTATTCTGCGGCAAGCCTTGCGACCTCACGCCTCTTGCCCAGCGACATAGTGCGCCCAGTCGGGTTCTGAAACGTAGGTATCGTGTAGATGAAGCGCGCGCCCGTCGACTTGAGTTTGGCCTCCAGATCGTCCGTGTTCATGCCATCCTCGTCCATATCCACGGCCACCACGCGCGCGTTCACCTTCCTGAGCATCATGAGAGTCGCGAGGAATGTAGGCGACTCCACGAGCACCGCGTCGCCCTCGTTCACGAAGGCGTCTATCGACAGGCTGATGCCCTGCGTCGAGCCGGTCGTAACGATGACCTCGTTGAGAGAGAAGCCTAGCCCTTTAGGCCGCGCCACGTGCTCAATGTAGGCTTTACGCACAGGGCTCCATCCCTCCGTCGTGCCATACTGAAGCATCTGTTCAGGATGCAGTGTCAACATTTCCTCGACTATTTCCTTTATAACAGCCGGCTCAAACGACTCGACTGCGGGACTGCCGCCGCCAAAGGAAATAATTTCCGGGTCAGCCATGAGCTTGAATATTTCCCTGACCACACTCGGATCCACCCTGTTAACTCTATCCGCAAATCTCACCATAACCCAGCTCTCCTCACACATACAGGGGCGATTCTCCAATCTATTTATAATAGAATAATATTGTACCATGTAAGGGCGCCCTCTGTGAGTAGTTAGATAGGTGGAGAGGGGTTTGATAGATAAGAGAGCGCCCTGTGACCAAAGTATATGATAGTAGGCGCGTCGCAACAAGTACCCTGAGACAATATGTATACTTCGGGGCGTGCACTCCGACAGGGCGGCTCAGCCACACAAGAAGGGGCAGTGAGGAGCCGCTATTGCTCACCCAGATATTTGCGAAGGATACGCATGATCTCAGCGCGATTGAGCGGCTTGCCGATATGACCGTTCATACCCGCCTCCTTGCTACGCTCGATGTCCTCTTTGAATACATTGGCCGTCATGGCCACTATCGGCACTTCGTACGCGGCGGGCACGGCCATTGCCCGAATCTCGCGGGTGGCCTCGTAGCCGTCGACCCCCGGCATTTGGATATCCATGAAGATGAGGTCATATCGAGACGGGTCGCGCGCGAACATATCGATCGCGCGCTGACCATCCTCCGCGCAGTCGATCTCAAGACCGGTGCCCTCGAGCAGTGACAGCACGACCTCCCGATTGATCTCCACATCCTCCGCGATCAATATGGTACGCCCATCGAAACGATCATCACTGAGGGAATCCATGGCTTCGGCGATAGCCCTCTCTTTCTCCACATCTGGCGCCAAAGACCGCGGCAACTTCGCCGTAAACGTGAACTTGGAGCCTTCGCCCGGAGTGGATGTAGCCCATATCTCACCGCCCATCAGTTCGATGATCCTCTTGGATATGGCAAGCCCAAGACCAGTGCCTCCATACTTGCGCGATGTCGTGTTGTCGGCCTGTTCGAACGAATTGAACAGCCTGCGCTTCTGTTCCTCGGTGATACCTATACCCGTATCCGAAACGGACCCTTCCAAGGTGCAGACGCCTTCGGCCTCTCCGAGCTTCTTTATGACGAATGTTATCGTGCCGCTTTTGGGTGTGAATTTTACCGCGTTTGACAGAAGGTTTGTTATCACCTGCGACAGTCGCTGGCCGTCACCTTTCAAGAAGCGGGGAATATCATTGTCAACGCGAATGATGAATCTCTGACCCTTTTCCTCCACACGAAAGTTGTTGACCTGCATGGTCTGCTCGATCATCGCGTAGAAATCGAAATCGCTGTCGTCGAGATCAAGTTTGCCTGCCTCTATCTTCGACATATCGAGGATGTCGTTGATAACGCCGAGCAGGTGTTTTGACGCCGTCTCTATCTTCATGATGCTTTCACGCGTTTTCTGAAGATCATCAGCGTTCTTTGCGATAGCGCTCATACCGATGATCGCGTTCATCGGTGTACGCATCTCATGGCTCATCTGCGCGAGGAAGTCACCCTTCGCACGGCTCGCCTTTTCCGCCCGCTCCTGTTCAATGAGAAACATGCGTTGCATTACAACGATCACGAGACCGATGAGAGAGCCCGCGATGAGGAACGTGATGATGCTGTCGAGAAACTGCTGCGAGTCGGACAGTTCAATGATGAAACCTGGATAATACCAACTGATGTAATAGCAGGCTCCTAGTACCGCGAAATGCACAACCAGCATCAGGGTCCTGATCAGGCCTTTCGACAGAAGGACTATGATGACTATAGTGACCACGAAATAAGCTGAGATGCCGCTCTTGAAACCGCCGTTCCATATGAAGACGAGGGGGAATATTATATCAGAAAAGGCAATAATAGCCACCCACGCACCCTGTTTGAATAAATTGAATTTGTTTGCGCTAAAGAACAGCAGGAAGATAGCGCCGAGCATGAAAACCTTCAGCGCCCATATCTGCCATGCCGAACCTTCCACCAGATGGCCGACAAGCGACAACAATGTCGCCACAAACCCCGTGACGCAGAGCATGTTCAGCACGCGCGCGTCAAATGGCAAATTGACCGCAAAAAGGTAGGGATAGAGATTGTTATAAATTTTGTCGTATAGTCTTTTCATTATATGGACGCATCCCTTTCCGGCTCGCAAATCCTGCATCGATTACATCCCTTGTTATGTTTTTATTTTATATGATATCCACTGCCGTGGCATCCATTCGCAAAGACATCATCTTCTTGACGTATCATATCATGTATGGCAGACATACGGTAGTACACGATCGCGATCATTGCTCCGGTTATTAAATATTGGAGCAAATTAAAATACGCAATCGGCTCATGCCCGTAGCGCCGCCTTGACGACAGCGGTGAGCTTCATCGGCTTGCCGTACATCATGACTCCTACACGGTAGACTTTGGCCGCAAGCCATCCGAAAAATACAACCGATACCACAAGTATGGCCACCGCGATTGTTGCCTCGACAAACGTAGCGGATGCCATGCATAGGCGCGCAAACATGATCCACGGCGAGAAGAACGGTATATAACTCAACACGCTTACATAAGCCGCGTCGATATTGGACATGCTGATCATCGAGATCAGGAACGAAGCCGCGGCAAGCATCATGGGCAACGTAGAAACGGATCCGGCGTCCTCGACACGGCTCGCGGTTGAACCGACAGCCGCGCAAATAAAAGCATAAAGGAAATAGCCCGCGAGGAAGAACAGCATAAAGAACACGAACAACCCCAAAGAGATGTTCATCTGTGAAAGCATCTCCCGGAACTCAGGTATTTGTTTCTCCCATGTATCCACGTTGAGCGCGAATGATACTCCCGTGGCGGCGGCGATGGCGCCTACCTGCGTAAACACGGCCATGCCTACACCTAAGACTTTGCCGAACATCAACTCTATCGGCCTCGCTGACGTGACGAGTAGCTCCATCATCTTGCTGCTTTTCTCATTGACTACCGCGTTTACGATGAACTGACCGTATGTGATTATCGTCATGAAAAGCACGTATAGCATCACGTATGCGAGCCAGAAGTTGTTCTCGGCTTCCCCTCCTCCAACAGTCTCGACTTTGCCGACCACCGTCGTGTCCAGCACTCCTTTCACCTTGGCTTTCTGCTCCGCGCTCATACCGGACATCTTTACCGTCCTGGCTATACTGGTAAACAGCGGATCGAGCATCGACGATAGCGTCAGCAATGAAAAATCCTGCGATTTACCGTAGAGTTTGTATCTCGCGCTTCCACCATATACGACGACGATATCGTACTTTCCTTCACCTATTTCCTTCCTAGGGTCAGGCGTGGTCGTCGTAGCTTTACCGGAATCGGACTCCGCCACGCCATATATCGTCCAATCATACATACCTCCAGTGGCTTCATTCAAATGCTTAACGCTGAGAAGAGAGGGAAAACTACCATCCCTGGCATCACCTGTAAGCTCAATTAGCGCTTTCTGCTTTTCCCCGCCGCCTATGAAAGAGCCGATGTCGTCAAACGTACCCATGAATCTTGGAATCTGTGAAAGGATAAGGATCACCGCCACAAATATGATAGTCGTGATGATGAATGACTTGCTCTTGATATAGCCGCGGTATTCAAACTTGAGAACTGTGCCTATCTTTTTCATGACGCCACCCGCCCCGCCTTACGATTCCCTCCGAACAGCCGGAAACTCCGCTTCTTCCCGCCGCCGTCCGCATCTCCATCGGCGCCCTCGCCGCTCGACGCTTCGCCGCCTACCTTATCTACGAATATCTCCTCGAGCGTCGGTTCTTTGACTGAGAAAACCTCAGGCACCACTCCCGCCGCGTCCAGCGCCGCAAGCACGTCCTTGCGCTTCTCCGGCGCGGTGAGCTTGATCAGCCAACCGCCTCCCTGCTCCACCGCCCCTATGGCCGCACCCGGCGCGCCGGATCGCAACAACGCCCCGATATCCCCCGCACCGTAGGCTTCCACGTACAGCGTGTCGCGTGGGTAACTCCGCTTGATTTCCTTTAGATTCCCCTCCAGCACGCCACGGCCACGATCGATAAGACATATTTCATCGCAGAACTCCTCTACCTGCGACATCTGGTGACTCGAAAAAATCACCGTCTTACCCTCATCCACCTGCTCACGCACGATGCTCTTGAGTATGCGAGCGTTCACAGGATCCAGCCCGCTGAAAGGTTCGTCAAGGATGATCACGTCCGGATCGCTGATCAGCGCTATCGCGAGCTGTATCTTTTGCTGATTGCCCTTCGAAAGCGTGTCGAGCCTACGGTTCGTGTACTCGCCCGCTTCGAGCTTCCCGAGTAAAACCCTCGCTCTGCCCTCGGCGTCCCGCTTCGCCATGCCGCGTAGCACCCCGATGTACACCATCTGCTCGAGGATGACGCGCTTAGGATAGAGTCCGCGCTCCTCCGGCAGATAGCCGATCTTCGCCTTTGACGAAGGGGCAGGCACGCCATCTATCGTGACGCTGCCTGAATCCGCACCAAAAAAATTCATGATGATTCGTATCGTCGTCGTCTTGCCCGCACCGTTCCGCCCGAGTAGTCCGTAAGCGAGACCGTCACCCACACGAAAGGACAGGCCATCGATCGCCCTGACCTCCCCAAACGTCTTTACGAGATTTTCCGCTTTTATCATTCGCATATCCTTTTCTTCCGCCTCACGCCAGCCAAAATCCGGGCGCGAACCGACTGAAATATCTTAACATATAATATTATCGTTTACGCAACATTGTTTACAGAAAAAGATGATAGGCCGGATAGATGACTATTGAGATGTCAAAAGTGACGGCAGTCTCCATTTCAATCCGCGCGGCCGTACATGCGCGTGAGATCGAGAATACGCCCACTGAGACCCGCCGTCAGGTCGCCGGGGGCAAGCCGCCATGTCCAGTTCTTCCGGCTGACCGTAGAGGGCGTATTGATGCGTGCTCGTGCACCGAGACCCATGTAATCCTGCAACGGGACGATGACGACATCCGCGACGCTTCCGAGAGCCGCTCTCAGCATCGCCTCAGAGAGGCCCTTTCTGTCCGTCCCGAGATAGACACGCGCAAAATCCGATTCGTGCTTAGGCAGTTTGTCCGACCATTCCCTCAGCGTCGGGTTGTCATGCGTCCCCGTGTAGCATACGCAGTCCTTGACATGGTTGTGCGGCAGGTACGAACTGTCCTTGCCCGGCGCGAAAGCGAACTGAAGCACCCTCATGCCAGGATAGCCGCTGTACTCACGTAACGCGTGGACGTCCTCTGTGATGATGCCCAAATCCTCGGCGATGACGCCGAGGGCAGGGACGGATTTTTTCACGGCGTCTATGAACTTTTTCCCCGGGCCCGGAACCCACTCGCCCTCGGACGCCGGCCGGCCCGCCGGAATGGCGAAATACGCGGCGAAAGCGCGGAAATGATCGACGCGGCAGAAGTCGTACATGACGTCCGCCTGTATGAAACGCCTGATCCACCAATCGTAGCCCGTGCGCGCGTGCTCCTTCCAGTCGTAAACCGGGTCATTCCATATCTGGCCGTCCTGCGCAAAAGCGTCCGGAGGCACGCCGGCGATGAGGCGCGGACTGCCCTCCGCATCGACCTCGAACAGCTCCGGATGCGCCTTGTAGTCCGCGGACTCCGCGCCGATATAGAAGGGCAGGTCGCCGACAACGCCGACTCCGCGCGCATTGGCATAGCGTTTCAGACGCTGCCACTGAAGTTGAAAAAAATATTGGATAATGGAGACGGCGGACGCTCCCCGACTAAAATCATCAAGCCACCACGCGTTACCCCTGCGGAATTTTCTGTAGTCCGCGTCAGGTACAAAGCGCGAGGCCGCCTTCATGAGCAGCGGCATACGCAGTTCGGCCTGTATAAGATAGTTGACACGCATGTTATCCGCCACCGCGTCACGTATGGGCTTCAGATCGCGCTTCGTCAGAAGGCCGTCGCGCTCGAGCAGGTCAAGGTCGACATGATACGGATTGCCCGCGAACGCGGACAGGCTCTGATACGGGCTGCCCGACGCGCCAGTAGGACCCATCGGCAGTATTTGCCACATACTCTGGCCGGATCCCGCCAAAAAATCGACAAAGTCAAACGCTGCCTTTCCAAGCGTCCCTATGCCGTACGGCGACGGCAAGCTGAACACCGGCAACAGTATACCCGTCCTACGCATTCCGCTCATAGCCTAACTGCCCAGCCTCGCTATGGGTTCATCTGCCGTCATTTGGATCTTCCCATGTAAATCATCCGTTTTATTATATCACCATGTGTAACAGAGCAGCGTCACTTCCTCGAGCGAAAGTTCTTGACCGGTCTACCACGTTTACCGTTCAGATACTTTTAAGCGAGATTGGATTGACGCTGAATCTCGTCGGTCGGTCTTCACCATCAATTTTTGTCATTGCCCGTATCTGCCGTTTGAACTGCTCGATCGGTGATATGCGCATATCGGGCTCTCTCTGAACCAACGGCTTGACCGCCTTGCGGTACTGTCCCGGAGTGATACTAAACCATTTACGAAAGTCGCGAATCAGATATTTTACATCCGAAAATCCGCACAAAGTGGACATTTCGTCGAGTTTCATATCAGTAGAAAGAAGCAGTTTTTCGGCCGCGGCGATACGATAGAACGTAAGGATGTCAGGAAAACTCGATGTTCCTATCTCCTTAAACAGGTGCAGAATATATGACTTGGAGTAGAACATATTCTTTGCCACGGTGGACAGGACATCTTTCTCCGAATACCGTTTGGACATGATCTCTATGATCTTAAAATATTTGCGTTGTTTTTCTTCCGTCATATAGGCGTTGCGGTTGTAATAGCTTTGTGAGGTGTATTCGCGGACCAACAGTTCCATCAGGGGCAATGCGCATTCGCGTTCCCGATCCGCGCAGAGTATACGGACTATCATGCGGCGGATATGATTTTCCTGATGCTTGTAGCGGGCGAGATCAAATGATTCCAAGGTGAAAAGCAGGAATTTCAAATGCGGGCTTACATCTGCATAGGCGTCAAGATCAATGTGCAAAACCACGACTATTGATTCGGTTTCGTCATCTTTGCAGCACGGTTTTACCTCTCCAAGTGATTGCACGGATGTAGGATTCGCGATGGCCGTCTCAACCGGAATCGTGGCATTCTGCAGGAAGTGCGGATCGCTTGAATTGATCGCGATATAATCGCCCGCCTCGAGATAGAAATTCTCAAAACTCACATGGGCAAACACATATCCGGACAGAACCACCACGATTTCCAGTATACCCTCATGTTTGTGGCAGGACGAATATCCCAGGGATACTACATGGGCGTTGTAGCCCTCATCCTTTGATATCTGAATCCTATCGTCAAGTGTCCTCATGAACCACAGGATCAGCCTGCCGCGACTTCGTCCTGCTCCTCCGACAGATCCATATCCCTAGGCTGCACCTTGAATCCCTTTGTCATAGCTGCAAGCACGATGATTCCGATCACGACCCAGATACCGCCAAGTGTCTTTGCGCTGGTATCTATGCTGAACCAGAGCGCAATGCATAGCACCATGCCGATAAGCGGCAATATAAGATAGCGGACCGCGTCTCCGCCAGAACGCTTCTTCCCTCTTATAAAATAATGGCCTATGACAGAGTAGTTGACCAACGTGAAACCGATGAGTGCCCCGAAGCTGACGAGCGACGCCGCGCCGAGTAGATTGTCGGAATAAAACACAGCGGTCAAGGCTATAAGTGATGTTATAATAATATTGTTTACGGGAGTTTGAAACCTTTTGCTTAGCGTGCCGAATATCTTTTTCGGAAGCATGCCGTCGCGTCCCATCCCGAACAAGATACGCGATACCGCCGCAAGCCCGGCCATAGCGCAAACGAAGGACGCGAGATTGTCGGTGATTAGAAATATTGTCTGGAATACATCGCCGCCTAACATCGGCAGTAACTCAAAGATACCCGCGTCTTCATTGACAATATCTTTGTACGCCTCAGGCCACGCGATCTGTGAAAAGTATGAAACCACCGCGAACATGGCGCCCGCGCCTATAACGATGATGAGAATGGCCTTGCTGATAGTCTGCCCTGGATCCTTTGTTTCCTCCGCAAGCGTCGATACCGCGTCAAAACCCAGGAAGGAGCACGCGAGGATGGAAGCCGCCCACATCATATTCGCCGGATCGAATGTTGTGGGGTTGAATATGGCTGACGACATCAACAGGCTACCTGAACTGTGGCCGTTTGACACGAATACCACGCAGAGTACGACGAAGGCTATGGTGAACAGTATTTGCGCCGTAACGATGACGGAGTCGACGACAGCGGCCGTCTTGACTCCAACGATGTTGATCACCGCGCCTATGAGCATCACGATGACAACCCATACCCATACGGGTACCTGTGGGAACGTTTCGTTCATGTATACGCCGATCAGAAGGTAGCAGATCATAGGAAGCAACAGGTAATCAAGCAGCATGACCCAACCTGTCATGAAACCGACCGTAGGATTGACCGCGCGCCGCACGTAGGTGTAGGCCGAGCCGGCTATCGGATAGGCTTTAACCATACGCGTATAGGAATATGCTGTAAAGATCAATACGACCGTCGTGATGATGTAAACGAGCGTCATCATACCCCCGGAAAGTTTCGTGATGATGCCGTAGTAATTGAACACCACCGTCGGAGCGAGATACGCGAGGCCAAACGCGATCAGGTATTTGAGGGTAAGCACTCTCTTAAACTGAATGTTTTTATTTCCTTCCGCCATGATAAATCCTCCCTTTTTTTAATTTACCTCCAAACTGTGTGATCATTCGGGCACGTCACCACGATGGCAAGCTTCCGCTGACTATCTCACCATCCATGAGCACAGCCTCAAATCGTATATCTTTGATCCCGTCGTCCCTAACTTCAAATAGATTATCAGACAGTACACAGAGATTTGCGATTTTGCCCTCCGTAATCGATCCGAGCTCGCCATCCCTGCGCATTTGACGGGCGCTACCTATCGTGTAGCCTTTGAGCAGAATATCGAGCGGGAGCCTCGCCGACGCCCTAGGACGCATACTGTCAGGGAATCGTTCGGAATCCAACGGAAATTCCGGATCGATACGCGTATGTGACACCTGCATCCCGAATAGTGGGTTCGCTCGATGGAGTTCGTACATGGTAACCACATCGCTTGAAAAGGCCACCAAGGCGTCCGATTCTATAATCTCCGTAAAATCATACATGCTATCCCATTTTTCTTCCGAAATAAAATTCCTGGCCTCCTCACCAAAGTATCCACCGGCCCAGTGACAAGACCAATTGATAGTGATCCCGAGTTCTTTTACGCGTGGTCGATCTTCGGGCGCAATCAATTCGCAGTGCGCGAAAACAGGTTGGCATACCCACGGAATACCCTCTCCCTCCGCAATCAGGCGCGCGCGCTCCATCGAGTTGCATCCCACGTGAAAGGCGCGATCGCCCACCATGTGGATATGCAGATCGAGTCCTTCCCTGTTACAAATAGAAAAACACTCTGTCAGTTCGTCCTCCTCCATTTGAATCGCCCCGAAATTCATGCCTGTTTCATCCTTTATGTGCGGCGAGAGCAAGGCTGAGTTGCCGCTCTCGTTGGTACCGTCAAGAAAGAGCTTCATCGTGTTGAGTTTTAAGTGGCGGCTCGTATACTTTGCGCTGAGCTCACGTAGATACGCAATCTTCGCGGGTAGATCCTCCAATGTCCAGAAGCGGACGCATCCATCATAATAGCAATACAGTCGGCCTTGTCTCTCCAGCTCCGCCATTGCTTCCATTTGGCCTTCTTCTAGAATCCCCTCTCCGATGGCGGTTATGCCGTTCTCCGGCAGAAAAGAAAAGAACGCCTCCATGGTATCGGGCGTCATATCCATGGGCGGAGCCCAGCCGATACTTTTGCTAATGTTATCGAAAAAATGTAAATGAGCCATCTCGCGCACCCATCCGGTAGGCTCTCCATCCGCGTATCTCACAAAGGCCTCCAGCTCCGAAGGGTCGGGAGTGTCCCTGTTCACTCCCATGCACTCGAGACACTTGGAATTGACCCACGCCAGATGTTCTCCAAAATCCTGCAAGAGGCAGGGGCGGTCGGAAACCGCGCTGTCGAGCAATTCCTTAGTGGGACCTATGTCTCCGAACAGACTTGTCGGATAATACTCAAAATAGAGGAACGGCGCCTCCTCCTTAGGATGTGTTTGGGCGTAGTCCTTCACAAAATCGAGAAGCTTAGGCACATCCGCAGGATCGTCATACCAGGGCAGACGGATATGCCACGCGCTCTGGGACACCATGCCTGGATGGATATGGCTGTCGCAAAATCCCGGCACAACCATCCTTCTTTCAAGATCGACCTTTGTGGCTTCCGCAAGGAGATCCGCATATGCACCATCCGGATCTCCATTTCCGACGTAAACTATACGGTCACCCATGATACCCACCGAATCCGCGAAAGGCTTTCTATCATCCGAAGTAAAAATGACGGCATTTGTCAGAAGGTATTTCGACACATTGTACTCTCTTTCTCCCGCACGATTTTTTCTTTTTATCTTAAACGATAATTTGTCAAAATAGTATGACAATCGTGCCGAGTCGAATACAGCGCATGATTTGCGTATGCGGAACGAATTTTGTATTTCCCAAGTTGCTGTGGGAACTTGTTATCTCTCAGATATCATCATAATCATCTCACACGATCTCGAATATCTCAACGCAGCGCGGGGGGATGGAGATGTCGAGAAGTCCACTCGTGATGGGGACGATCTGGCGGTCGTATGCCGAGCAAGTTGCTTCCGGCTGTACGGCGTCCTGCGGGGAAAGCGAGGCATCACCGCCGCAGCCAGGCAGCAAACGCACGGCGCGGCGTGGTTCTACGGCGCGGATGAGGGCGAGGTTCTCCATGCTCAGGCACTCCTTCTCGGCGCGCAGGTCGATGACGATGCGGCGAGGCTCCGGGTCCGGGTTGACGACGGTGAACAGCATCTCATCGGCCGCGGGCGCGCCGAAGGCATCCCTCCCTCCAAGGCAGTACCTGAGTATGCCTATCACATAGCCGTGCGTGGAGTAATAGAGAGCGTCGCCCGTGCGGAGCGCCCTGTGGGCGCTCCGCAGCGCGCCGAGGCTGCGGTACCACCCCGCGAGGGAATCATCACTCGCATCCCCAAAAACCTCCACCGGCAACGTCCCCCTGTTAAACGGGTCGAGCAGGCCGTGCAGCCCCGCCTCGTCCCCGTAATAGATGACGGGTATACCCGGCAGCGAATACTGCAACGCCGCCGCGCAGCGCACGAGGGCTTCGCCGCGCGCGTCGTCCTCCGCGGACACAGTGAACCCCGCCTGCTCCTCGCGACTCATGCCTTTGCCGTCCACACCGCCCGCGAGGACCGTGCGTATGCGCGCTATATCATGCGAGCTCAGAAGGTTCATGAGCGCATAGTACATCTCCTTTGGGTAGTTCTGGCTCTGGCTCACGAGGAAGCGCATATACGCGAAAGCGTCGATCCGCCCGAGCAGGAAACCCGCCGTGTAGTTCGCGAACGGATAGTTCATCACGCTGTCGAGGCCGCCGCCGAGGGCATAGCGCCTCCCCACGTTGTAGCTCTGTTTTGTGGTCGCGTCCTCCCAGACCTCGCCGAGCAGGAAGGCTTCCGGGTCGGCGGCCTTGAGGGCGCGGCGCATCCGCTCTATCGTATCGTCCGGCAGCTCGTCGGCGACATCGAGGCGAAAACCTGCCGCGCCGCGCCGGACCCACGTATTGAACACGCTGCCCTCACCCTCGATGACGAAATCTATCCAGTCCTGCCTCTCCTCGTTCACCTCCGGCAGCGTGTCAAACCCCCACCAACAGCGGTACCGCTCCGGATATTCCAAAAATGTGTACCACCCGTAATACGGGGATTCCTGGCTCTGATACGCGCCCAGGCCGCCGTACCTCCCGTACTTGTTGAAGTATACGCTGTCGTCTCCCGTATGCGAGAAAAC
>JAISLZ010000070.1 GCA_031277015.1 Eubacteriales Family XIII. Incertae Sedis bacterium
AACGGCGAGTACACGCAGACCTTCCTGTCCGCGCGTGAGATAGACGAGTCGAAGATACCGCAGCAGTGGATGAACCTCCACCTCAAGTACACTCACGGCTATGGCGTCACGCTGTCGCGTGTCGACAAGGTGACGGCGAGCGGACAGCCGGACATGCTCATCAAGAACATCCCACCCGAGTCTCAGGTGAAGGAGATCGAGATCACCCGTCCCGAGATATATTTCGGCGAGCTTCAGAACGAGTACATCATCACGAACACGGGTGAGAAGGAGTTTGACTACCCCGAGGGCAACAGCAACAAGTATTCCACGTATAAAGGGGATCACGGCATCAGCCTCACCCCGTTCAACAAGCTCATGTTCTCGCTGCGGGAGCAGAGCATGAAGCTGCTCGTTTCCTCCAACATAGACTCGAAGTCAAAGATCATCATCAACCGCAACATCGCCGAACGCGTCCGGTACATCATGCCGTTTGTCGACTACGCCGATCCGTACATGGTGACGGTTGAAGGTAAGCTATATTGGATTATCGACGGCTTCACGACGAGTGACCAGTACCCGTATTCCGAGCCCTACGACAGAGCAAACGGGGGCAGGACGAACTACATACGCAACTCGGTCAAGGTCGTCATCGACGCGTACACAGGCGCGACGGACTACTACCTGGTAGACGGCAAGGATCCTGTCGCGAATACGCTGAAGGGCATCTACCCGACGCTGTTCAAGGATATAGAGAAGCTCGATGAAGGCATCAGGGCGCATATCCGCTACCCCGGCACAATGCTGAATATCCAGGCGAACATCTACAAAAAATACCACGTGAACAACATCGACGTTTTCTATCAGAGCGAGGATCTGTGGGACATCGCGAACGAGAAGCTCGGCGCGTCTGACCGCGAAGTGCCGATGACGCCCAACTACTATATAATGAAGCTTCCGGGCGAAAAGGACGTCGAGTTCATCAACTCGATACCGTACACTCCGATGAATAAGGTCAACATGACGGGCCTGCTCATCGCGCGCAACGACGGTGAGCACTACGGCGAGCTCATGCTGCTGCAGCTTCCGAAGGGCCGCATCATCATGGGCCCAAGCCAGATCGACGCGCAGATCGCGCAGGACACGCAGATATCGCAGGACTTCGCGCTATGGGAGAACTCCGGCTCCACCTACAGCCGCGGCAACATGTTCGTCGTGCCGATAGAGGACTCGATCATGTACGTCGAGCCGATCTATCTGAAGGCCGTCGACTCGAGCATGCCCGAGGTCAAGCGCATCATCATCTACTACAACGACAAGATCGCCTATGAAAGCACCCTCGCGGGCGCGCTCGACGCCATGTTCGGCGAGGGCACGGGCGACGAGATCAGGACCGACCAGCCGACCGGCGACACGGGCGACGCCGACAGTACGCCAAGCGATACGGACGTGTCCGGCCAGCCCGATTCCGATGCGACCGTCGGCACCGGCGGCGCGATAGGCACGGAGGGCGACGCCCAACAGATGACGTCGGACGAACTCATCAAGGCCATCACCGACACGTACAACAGGGCGACCGAGGCCCAACGCGCCGGCGACTGGGCGAAGTACGGCGAGGAGATGAACCTGCTCAAATCGTACATCGACCAACTGAACAGCATGTGATAGGAATAAGATTAATATAATAGGATAGGATAGGTATAAAATTGCTAGACGCCAAGAGAGTAAGGGAAGAATATGACGCCGTGCTTGCCGCTATAGAGTCGCGGGGGCACGGTGATTTCGGGTTGCCGCTCGCAAGGTCGCTGGACGAAGAGAGGCGCTCCCTGCTCGGCGTCGTCGAGCGGTTGCGGGCGCGCCAGAACGCCGCGTCGGGAGAGATACCGAAGATACGGAAGGAAGGCGGCGACGCGTCGGCCTTGCTCGCCGAGATGAAGTCGCTGTCCGAGGAAGCCAAGGCGCAAGGCGCGGCCCTCGCGGAGATTGAGGAAAAGCTTAAAGACACCATCATGGGCATACCGAACACGCCTGACCCTCGCGTACCCGTAGGCGCCGATGACACGTCCAACGCAGAGGTGCGGAAGGTGGGCGAGCCGCGCGATTTCGCGGCGGAGGGATATGAGCCCAAGCCTCACTGGGATATAGGCACGGAACTGGGGATTCTCGATTTCGAGCGCGCGGCCAAGATTTCCGGCGCGCGCTTCGCCCTCAGCAAAGGGCCCGGCGCGAGACTCGAGCGCGCGATCACGAATTTCATGCTCGACCTGCATACGCGCGAAGCGGGCTACACGGAAGTGCTGCCCCCCGCCCTCGTGAACCGGGATTCGATGACGGGCACGGGGCAGCTTCCGAAGTTCGAGGAAGATATGTTCCACGAGGACGCGAAGGATCTCTTCCTCATACCGACAGCGGAGGTGCCGCTCACAAACCTGCACGCCGGGGAGATACTGGACGGCTCATCGCTGCCTCTGTACTACTGCGCCGCGACCCCTTGCTTCCGCAAGGAAGCGGGCTCGGCCGGGCGCGACACGCGCGGCCTCATCAGACTGCACCAGTTCAACAAGGTCGAGCTCGTGAAGATCACAAAGCCCGAAAGCTCTGACGATGAGCTTGAATCGCTCACCGCCGCCGCCGAAGAGGTGCTCAGGCGCCTTGGGCTGCCTTACCGCGTAGTCATGCTCGCAACGGGCGACCTCGGGTTCTCGTCGGCCATGACCTACGACATCGAGGTGTGGATGCCGAGCTATGGCAGGTACGTCGAGATAAGCTCGTGCAGCAACTTCCACGACTTCCAGGCGCGCCGCGCGGGCATACGCTTCCGCGAAGAAGCCGGCGCGAAGCCGGAGTACGCACACACGCTGAACGGCAGCGGCCTCGCCGTCGGCCGTACGGTCGCGGCCGTCCTCGAGAACTGCCAGAACGCGGACGGCACGGTCTCCGTCCCCGAAGCCCTGCGCCCCTACATGGGCATGGACGTGATCGAATAGCCCAACTGCCGAATATCGTACGTAACCGTCCACTCCCGTCGCCGTCAGCCCGGGGCAGGGTGCTGACAGCCCGGCCATGTGCATCCGCGATTACCTTCTGTCCCCGACAGGCTCCGAGCTGATGAGAATTCTGAACTACGTTCCTCTGAAATGATATTCAGACGTGATAGAATAGAGATATGTGTGTAGCTTATCCTGGTAAAGTTCTCAATATAGAAGGTCGTATGGCGAAGGTGGACTTCGCCGGCAATGTGGCGCGCGTCAACGTCGGCGTGGTCAGCGTGCGTCCCGGCGACTACGTCCTCGTGCACGCGGGCTGCGCCATAGAGGCCATGTCCGAGGAGAAGGCGATGGAGATACTCGAGATATTCAGAGATATGGAGACGCTGTGATGGGACAGATAGGCATAGATGAAATAGTGTCCAAGGTCCGTGGCCACGTTCCACGTCCCATCGGCAGATACGGTTACTCGTCCGTACTGATACCTCTAGTTGAAAAGGACGGGGAGCTACATCTGCTCTACGAGGTGCGTTCCGACGAACTCAGGAAGCAGCCGGGCGAGATCGCCTTTCCCGGCGGCAGGATGGAGGCTGGGGAGACGCCCGAACAGACCGCCGTCAGGGAGACGTGCGAGGAGCTTCTCATGCCTGAAAGCGCGGTCAGGTGCATCGCTCAGCTCGACTACATCATCTCGTACAGCAACTTCACCATGTATTCCTGCCTTGGAGAGATAGACGCGGGCGCGATAGACGTGGAGCCGAACAGAGGGGAGGTCAAGGAGACCTTCCTCGTACCGCTCTCGTTTTTTATCGAAAACGAGCCGGAGGTCTACGTAAACCGCGTCGCCCCTATCATCTCAGAAGGTTTCCCGCTCGAAAAGATACACTTCAAAGACGGCTATACATGGCGTAAAGGGAAGGCGACCGTGCCTATATATACGTGGCGCGACCCCGTCTTCGGCACTGACCGCGTCATCTGGGGCCTGACTGCAAGGCTGACACACAGCTTTGTGGAGCTGATAAGATGATTGGATGAGATCCCGTAGGGCAGAAGCGCGCATATATCGCAACGACGATCTCATGTTGTTGTGTTCTGTAGTAACCCATATGCTCAGTTGCAAATCGTGAATTGTGTACAACTACAGATTCCCAATCCAGCAGTAAAGCGCGCGGCATGATAGAATACATGTATGTGTATAGCGCACCCAAACACGATAAAGGACAAAATCGAATACCTGAGAAATTATAGCGGGCGGCCGTTGCGGCTCATGGAGGTCTGCGGGACGCATACGGCCGGTATCTTCAAGAGCGGCATCAGGAGCATCCTCCCGGGCACGGTGCGTCTCATCTCCGGGCCGGGTTGCCCGGTCTGCGTGACATCCGCTTCCTATATAGACAAATGTGTGGAGATAGCGTGCACGCCGGGCTTCGCCCTTGTCAGCTTCGGGGATATGCTGAAGGTGCCGGGCAGTGAAGATGCGGATGGCATGCCCGTCAGCATGGACCGCGCGAAGGGATTCGGCGCGCGCGTCGAGCTCGTCTATTCGCCGTTTGACGCGCTCGATATGGCGGGACGTGAGCCAGAGACGCGCTTCGTCGTCGCGGCTGTGGGGTTCGAAACGACAGCCCCGGCATATGCCCTGCTCATGGATGAAGCCGAGAGCCGGGGAATCACGAACATTTCCCTGCTTACGTCCCTCAAGTCAGCTATTCCAGCCATAGAGTGGGTTTGCGACAGTTCGTCCGTGGACGGATTTCTCTGTCCCGGCCATGTCAGCGTCATCACGGGTAGCATCGCCTACGAACCGCTCGCCGGGAAATATGGCAAGCCCTTCGTCGTGGCCGGGTTTGAGGGGTCGCATCTCGTGGACGCGATCTGCGAACTCGTAAGTATGGCTGCCCGTGAGGGCAGCGCGGTCGTAAACCGCTACACCGAGGCGGTCACTGAGGAGGGCAACGCTAGAGCGCGCGCCATCGTGGACAGGTATTTCGAGCGCGGTGAAGCCGTCTGGCGCGGGCTCGGTCCGCTCGCGGATTCGGGGCTGTATCTCAGGCCGCGGTATAGCGGATTTGACGCGGGTAGCCGCGGTCTGGTGCAAAGCGCCCCCGCGCCCAAAGGCTGTCTCTGTACCGACGTGATAACGGGGCGCATAGATCCGCCGGAATGCCCCGCGTTCGGTTCGTCATGCACTCCTGACAACGCCAGAGGCCCGTGTATGGCGTCGGCGGAGGGCGCATGTGGCATATGGCACGCGAACGGAGGATTGCGTTGAAGGTGGATGGATGGAACTCACAGGAACGATAACGATGGCGCACGGCAGCGGGGGCGAGGATTCGTCCATACTCATGCGCCATATATTCGGAAAGCGCTTCGCAAACCCGACGCTCGATAGGCTCGAAGACGCGGCGGTACTCCCACCGCATAATGGACAGTTCTCTTTTGTCCCTTCTCCGCTCGTCGTCAGCACGGATTCCTTCGTAGTGACGCCGATGGAGTTTGCGGGTGGCGACATAGGTAAGCTTGCCGTCTGCGGCACGGTGAACGACGTACTCATGATGGGAGGGGTTCCCACATACCTGACCTGCGGATTCATCCTTGAAGAAGGGCTTGGTCTCGCCACGATAGACAGGGTAGCGGCGTCTATGGCGCGCGCGGCAAAGGCAGCGGGCGTCACGATAGTAGCGGGCGACACTAAAGTCATCGGGCGCGGCGGCGCTGACGCCGCAACCGGAGCCGGCATGTTCATCAATACCACCGGGATAGGATTCCTCCGCGAGAGCATCGCCTCAGGAGAGGCGAGCGCCCCAGGGGCGACCGGCGCGCGCGCAGGCGATGCTGTGCTCGTGAGCGGCACACTCGGCGACCACCACGCCTGCATACTTTCGGCCCGGCTCGGCATAGAGAACGGCATAACGAGCGACTGCGCGGCGCTAAACGACGTGGCGGGGGCGCTCTACGAAACGGGGTTGGGCGTCCACGTGCATGCCATGCGTGACGTGACGCGCGGCGGCCTCGCCACGGTCATGAATGAAATAGCGGAAGCGTCAGTAGTGACTATAGAGCTTGACGAGAATAGTATTCCCGTGACGGGCGAAGTCAGAGCATTCTGCGGCATCATGGGGCTTGATCCCCTTTACATGGGGAACGAAGGCAAGATGATAGCCATAGTCCGGGGTGAGGACGCAGAACATGCTCTGGCCACCATGAGAAGGACAGAACACGGCAAGGGCGCGCGCATCATTGGCAGAGTGGTGGGACAGGGAGAGTCGGCCGTCATTGTCAAAACGCGTATCGGCGGTACGCGCAAGGTATCTGCCCTGAGGGATGAGGGGCTCCCTCGCATCTGCTGAAAAATATTTAAGAGGATCTCTATCAATCCCTATCATTCCGTCCGCACGAGGTTGCGCCCGTCGTGCTTCGCTCGGTACAGGGCTACATCCGCCCTTTCTATCAGGCTATTGATGTCCTCCGAGCCATCCGGAGTTTCCGCTATCCCGATACTGCATGTGATTCGGATGTCGACATCCGAATAGCGTATGACCAACGATTCAACCTGCTGCCTTATAAGCTCGGCTCTCGCCTTGGCCGACTCCATGTCGGCGCTGTCCATGAGAACGACGAACTCCTCGCCACCGTAGCGCCCGAACACATCGTATGATCGAATGACCTCGCGTATCTTCGATGCCATCACGCGCAATACCTCATCCCCCGCGAGGTGGCCGTAGGTATCATTGACCTCCTTGAACATATCGAGGTCAAACATCAATACGCTACATGGCGTACACGCGCGCTTCGCGCGTTCCAGCAGTATCGTCGCAAGTTCCATGAAATGTCGCCTGTTGTAAAGCCCCGTCAGCGCGTCGGTATACGCGGCGTTCTCAAGCTTCTTCATCAGCGTCACCGTTTTGGTCGTATCCTGTATGAGCATCACCGTGCCGATATTATCTCCGCTCGCCTCGATGGATTTTATTCTGGCTTTGTAGTACCGCGTTTCGCCATCCCGTACAAGCGACAAATCGATCTCTTTCAGGCCACCACCCGATGGCAGGTCTTTCAATTCATCCGGCCAGCCTACCGCATCCGACAGAGGCCTTCCTTTGGAAAAGTTGGCTAGAGACGGCACCAGCTCTCTCGCTGCCGCGTTAGCTGACGAGAAATTATTGTCCTCATTCATAAAAATGACGGCATCATGGACGATATCGACCACGGTAGATTGCGCTCGTGTGGAGAAATCGAACAGATCATATCGTAGCACCGAATAGTAGAAGATGGTGCTCATTATCACGAGTACGTACGGCGTGAAACTGGTATTGATAAAATCGCCATTCAATATGTAATTGCCGAGAACGAATACGATGTTCGATATAAGCGGCGCTCCGGATAGGCACATAAGCAGTATCAGAGTCTTGCGATAGCGGCTACCCCATATGAACCCGCGCCTTATGATGACGACGGACGAGATGACGATGCACACGAGAGATACTAAATATACCAGATAATATAGTGGCCCCGGCTCCACGACATGGAGCCCGTGTACCATAGACTCTCCATTGTAGCGAAATTTTGCGTAGATGAGACCCGTCATCTCGGTCGTCCACACGAGTAGCATGTTCACGAAAGGGACGGCGGTTATCAGCACGCGCCAGGCCGGTCGGACAGAGACTTCGCAGTAGTCTAGAATGAACATCAGAAAGAGCGGTGACAGAAAACAGGATCCTGCGTATAACACCTTGACACTTATCAGTGCACCACCCAGGTCAGTACTTGTTACCTCGAAAAAACTGCCTCCGACATATAGCAGGATGCTGATAAGGCAAAATATGAAAAAGTTCTTTTTCTCACTCTTGCATCTGGTGACCGTCGACACTAACAAATCGGCAGTGATGACAATGCACGCAAAGAGCAGAATAGTGACTATATTGTGTTCCAAGGATACCTCTTGCTGTACAAAGCCGACCAATGCCGCACGCGACCCAGGATATTCTTTCAAGTCAATATTATAGCCTGAACGTACAAACTTTTACAAGCTTTTTAGATCATTGGAGGCTCTATGCAGGACCTCTCATATGTAGGATGTCATTATGATATAATATCCGCGTGGTTTCGTTTTGGAAGGGATACTCAGCCCGTATTGTCATGGGCGTAGTGTATTATGTTGGGAGGACGAGCATGGAGAAACAAAAGATAACCATCACTCACGCGGGGCCGTATATCGTATCAGGGGATGTGCCGCTGAACCAGGCCTTCATAGAACCTGACGAGAACGGTGACAGTGTTGAATGGAGCCGGGGTAAGGTCTACGACACAGGAGGCATCGGGACTTATGCGCTCTGCCGTTGTGGGCACTCGAAGCACAAGCCGTTCTGCGATGGTTCCCACGCATCGGCGGGATGGGATCGACCGGAGACCGCGAGCCGTACGCCTTACCTTGAAGCGGCGAGAGCCTACAAGGGAGACTTGATTTCGTTGCTGGATCGTGAGGAGCTGTGCGTCGGCGCGAGGTTCTGCGATAGGGGTCTAAACGCGTGGAACTACGCGATCAAGGCGGATGCGGAACACCCCGAGTACGAGGAGGCCGCCGTGTACGAAGCCTGCAATTGTCCATCTGGCAGGTTGACCGTGCGTAAGGGCGACGAACTGATCGAGCCGGAGATCGAGAAGGAGATCAGCCTCTCGGAAGACAAGGCGAAGGGTATCAGGGGTCCGCTCGCGGTCAAGGGAGGCATCACTCTGGTGAGCGAGGATGGGACGGAGTACGAGCTCAGGAACAGATATACGCTCTGTCGATGCGGCATGTCACGCAATCTACCCTTTTGCGATGCGTCTCACTTTGTGTCGGAGGAAATGCAAGGTCTTGATGAGTGACGGGCGGAGCATAGCTACAGGAGGCCGGCCCTGGATTGTATACAATCATAAGGTCGTGCGTTATTACAGGATTTTGATTTGAAAGACGAAACAACCACAAAAGAATCAGGAGTGAAGGAAAGCGTATCGAATTTCGTTCACGATTTTATTGATGAGGATATGGCCTCGGGACGATATGCGGGTATGCCGATATATACGCGTTTCCCGCCGGAGCCGAATGGCTATCTGCATATTGGGCACGCGAAGGCCATATGCCTCAATTTCACGACGGCAGAGAAATACGGAGGCAAGTGCAACCTGCGTTTCGACGACACGAACCCGGTCAAGGAGGATGTGGAGTACGTTGAGGCGATAGAGGAAGATGTGCGCTGGCTGGGCTTTGAGTGGGATGAGCTCAGGTTTGCGTCCGGCTATTTTGACGAGATGTACGCATGCGCCGTGCGCCTGATACGCGCAGGTAAAGCCTACGTGGACGATCAGTCGGCGGAGGAGATCAGGCGCGCGCGCGGCACTTTGACTGAGCCGGGTACGAACAGCCCGTGGCGGGAGCGCGGTGTGGAGGAAAACCTGTTGCTGTTTGAAGAGATGAAGCAGGGCGTATACGCTGATGGAGAGAAGGTGTTGCGCGCCAGGATCGACATGGCCTCGCCCAATATGAATATGCGAGACCCGGTACTGTACCGCATATCATCGGGAGAGCATCACCGTACCGGAGGGGATTGGCGTGTATACCCTATGTATGACTTTGCTCACCCTCTGGAGGACGCGATAGAGGGCGTGACGCATTCGCTCTGCACGATGGAGTTTGAGGACCATCGGCCACTCTATGACTGGGTGCTCGCATCGCTCGAATGGCCCCGCGCCCCTCGTCAGATTGAGTTCGCGCGCCTCAATCTCACACGTACGGTCATGAGCAAGCGTTATTTGAAGGAGATGGTGGACGAAGGTTTCGTCGATGGCTGGGATGATCCTCGTATGCCGACCCTGGCCGGGTTGAGGCGTAGAGGCTATACGCCGTCGGCCATACGCGATTTTTGCGAACGCATCGGAGTCGCTAAGGCGAACAGCGTCGTAGATATCGAGTACCTCGAGTTCTGCGTGCGCGAGGATCTGAAGGCCAAGGTCGAAAGCCGCAATGTCGTCTTCGACCCCATCAAGGTAGTGATAATGAATTGGCCGGAAGGCGTTACGGAAGACGTTGAGATGGAGAACAGCCGTGAGATGCCGGAGTTCGGAACGCGCTCAGCATCCTTTGGGAGGGAGATGTGGATCGACGGCGCGGATTTCATGGAGGACCCGCCAAAGAAATACTACCGGCTCTATCAGGGGAACGAGGTACGTTTCAAGGGCGCATATTTCGTCACCTGTCAAGATGTAGTGAAAGACGCTGACGGCCACGTCAAAGAGCTACATTGTACCTATGACCCCGCTACAAAGAGTGGAGCGGACTTCACAGGTCGCAAGGTCAAAGGCACTATCCATTGGGTGGAAGCGTCGACGGCGGTGGAGGTCACGGTGCGTGAATACGGTTACTTGATGAGACCAGACGAAACCGGTGAGAATGTGCGCGATACGGATTCGATTCGCGAATACCGATGTATCGCGGAGCCCGCGCTATCGGGAGTCCGCCCCGGCGAGAGGTATCAGTTTTTCCGCCACGGCTACTACATCGCCGATGAGAAGCTCACAGACCCCGCGCCCGGAGGCGAGAAGGTGTTCAACAGCATCGTCGGGCTGAAAAGCTCTTGGAAGGGATGAGCGGAGAGCGGTTTCACCGCTCAAAGCCGGATTGACTGGTATCGGCAAATTCTATACAATAATAACATTATGGATTATTACGAAGCGTCCATGAGGATGCATAGGGAGCATAGGGGCAAGCTCGAGGTGACGAGCAAGGTATCGGTCAGTACGAGGGACGATCTTGCGACCGCATATACTCCGGGAGTAGCCCAACCCTGTATCGCAATAGCGGAACATCCGGACGAGGCGTACAGCCTTACTATCAAAGCGAACACGGTAGCTGTCGTGTCGGACGGTTCGGCGGTACTCGGCCTCGGCAACATCGGAGGCCTGGCCTCGCTTCCCGTCATGGAGGGCAAGGCCGTATTATTCAAGGAATTTGGCGGAGTGGACGCGTTTCCCATATGTCTTGATACACAGGATGTGGACGAGATCGTAGAGACGGTGAAGCGCATTGCGCCGACTTTCGGCGGGATCAATCTCGAGGATATATCCGCGCCGCGTTGCTTTGAAATAGAGCGGCGGCTGAAAACGGAGCTCGGTATACCCGTGTTTCACGATGATCAGCACGGTACGGCTGTGGTCGTGAGCGCCGCCGTTATCAACTCGTTCAGGCTACTAGGCAAGCCTCTGGGCGAAGTTCGCGCGGTTATAAGCGGAGCGGGAGCTGCGGGAGCGGCCGTAGTGAAGATGCTGCGCGCCATAGGGATGAATGACATAGTGGTCTGCGACAGCAAGGGTATCATCTCAAAGGGCCGTCTCGCTGAGTTTGGTGAGGACAAGCTCGAGCTGCTTGCGCTTACGAACAGGGATGATCTCTCAGGGGGATTGGCGGAGGCCGTGCGCGACAGAGATCTGTTCATAGGGGTTTCAGCGCCGCGCGTTCTGTCGGGGGATATGGTGAGAACGATGACGCGGGAGTCCGTGATATTCGCGATGTCCAATCCCGAGCCGGAGATCGTGCCGGGCATAGCGTGCGATGCCGGCGCTCGAGTGGTAGGCACGGGGCGCTCGGACTTTCCGAACCAGATCAACAACGTCCTCGTATTCCCCGGTATCTTCAAGGGTGCGCTCGCCTCGCGCGCGGCGGATATCACGGAAGACATGAAGGTTGCGGCGGCCTACGCTCTCGCGGGACTCGTCTCGGACGAGGAACTATGCGAGGACTACGTGATACCCCCGGCATTTAAGCCGGGCATCGCCGATGTCATCGCTGATGCCGTAGCCGTCGCGTGGCGAAGCCGCCCTACTCCATCTTAGCTCTTTTGGCCGAAGCAGTCAGCGCCAAATTCAGTAGCAACGAAACCACCGCGAGTACGAGCAGCATGATGAAGGTCGTGTTGTAGGCGCCGCCGGAACTCTCCTGCAATTTCGCCGCGATGATGGGCCCTATGATGGCAGCTGGAGCGAGGCAAAACGTGCCTGCCGCAAAATTCATGGCGAAGTATTTGCGCCCGAAGAAGCCCGCGGTAGACGCGGACAGCAGCGCGGGCGATCCGCCGTAACTGATACCCACGAGAGGCAGACCGATGAATACGAACACTGCATTGCCTGTGAACACCGCGAGCAACAGCATGAACCCCGCAAGCATCATGATTTCCGTGCAGAACATCATCGCTTTCATCCTGCCGATCCTATCGTACAACGCACCGTTGATCGGTCGTCCCAGCCCGTTGAACACTGACACTATGAGTCCTAGTGTGCCTAGTGCACCGAATGCTTCGGATATCTGGGCCGCGCTTCCGATGACGAGCAGTCCGCCCGCGCATATCGCTATGTTCCACAGGAATAGCAACCAAAACGCACCCGTTTTGAGCGTTGCGCCGAGCGTGTAGTCATTTGTCTTAGGCGATGCGGCGTCGGCAGGCGTAGGCGCTCCATTCTTAGGTTTATGGTCTTCAATGGTCTCCGGATTACCCGCACCCATCTCCTTGTCGTTCGACGACGCTTTGGCGGCTACGGGCGTCGCCTCAGGCTTTTTAATGAAGAACGATCCGGCCGCGAGCACGACCGCGACAGCGACGCCGAGTATGGCGAACGTTTTGAATATTCCTACGCTTGCCACTAGCTGTGTCACCACGCCGGCAAAGACGAGCGCGCCCACGCCGAAGCCTAGAAGCAGTATTCCGGAGGCGAGGCCCATACGTCCCGGGAACCACGGAGTGACAGAGCTGAGTATCGAGTTGTAAGCTATGCCGACACCAAATCCTACCAGCACCCCGTAGAGCATGTCGAGCGCAAGCAAGCTACCGTCCGGATTGCTCTCGTTGAGCGCGACGGACAGCATGAAGAAGCCGATAAATACGAACGCTGCCGCGATCAGCACGACCACACGGCTGGGCAGTCTCTGTGTGAGCCTGCCACCCACGAAACCGCCCACACAGAAAAAGATGATTGAAATCGTGAACGGCAACGAAAGCTGCGTCTTGTCCCAATCTGTAAATACCTCACCCAGTGGGCCTCGAAAAATAGACCAACCGTAAATAAGACCGATAAAGAGCAGCATGACCGCCCCGGCTACCAGGTAGCCCCATTTCTTTCCTGTATTCAATTTTCCCTCCGAAAACCACAGAAGCCGAAAACGCTTCCGAAAACACTGCGGTACCTATATTATATGTATACTTCCGCCTGATGTCCAGATGCAAATGATTCGGGTTTTCGAGTTATAATAGAAAGGTTAAATGAAAAAAGAATAAAGATGTCATTAGGTGCGATGAGTCCGTTAGAGTATAGGCACAATATTGGATTGACTGCCTAATGTGTCCAGGATTTTGTCCGTATCCCTAATACGGAAATGATGGAGTTAAGGGAATTTACGACTGCTGGGTTTGAGATAACTTGGAAACTACTCGACATAGGTTTTAGGAGATGTAAGTATTTCGTTGGTTGCCTATCTCCAAGAACCGTCATTGACTATGCACAATCGCAACTTGAAGAAACTGAGGATGAGCAGATATTGATGTTGGCTGCTGAATATGAAGATGATATTGAAGGAATAGATGCTTGTCTTTGTTTGCTCGCTAAACGAGAGAATACATCCTTCGAACTGGAGTTTCGAAAATGGCGTGTCCTCTACGTGAGAGATAGCCTACCAAAGACTAATACAGATTATGTAGCTGGGTTGATAAAACTTTTAGAGATGTGGGGCAAATTCGATTTTCCCGACGACTCACCGCATGTCATACAAGGAAGATACAATCAGATTGCACCTGAAGATTACTATACGGAAGATAACTACAAGATACTATTGAAAAAAAATCAAGACTGGATACACAAAGAGATAGACGAGATAAGGCGAAAGAAGCAATAATCTGGACCGGCTATAAGAATAAGTGATATGGACGCCGGACGATTGGCCCGACATAATAAAGAACAACCCTGACTTACCCGAGCATTTGCAACCCATCTAAGTTTGGTATCTTAACTGTAGAGGAAAAATCATGTCCGGCAATGGCATACGGCATTGGCATAGGTTTCCTTTACATAGATTTTACATTGCGCTGTATTTGCTCTATACATTCCGGGTCTATGCTCCTGTTAACAAGATGATATCAAGATAGTGTTAATGTTAGAGCAACAGGAGGAAAGTATGAAAAAGAAAAGCAGCATGAAAGGTATGATGAAGAAGGTAGTTTGCTTTGCTGCGGCGATAACGCTCATGGCCTCGTTGGCCGCGTGTAGCGGAGCGGGTGAGGAGCCTGTATCTGAAGAACCCGTGCAGACGAGCCAGGAGCCTGCTGAGCAGCCCGCCGAAGAACCCGACGCGGAACAGCCGGAGACGACGTCCAACTTTGACGCTTCGAAGCCGATAGTCGTAGTGTCGCGCGAGGACGGCTCCGGTACGCGCGGCGCATTCATAGAATTGTTTGAAATAGAAGAAGAAGGCGAAGACGGGTCCAAGAAGGACATGACTACAAAGGAAGCCGTCATAGCCAAGCAGACCGACGTGATGATGACGAACGTAGCAGGCGATACCTACGCGATAGGCTACATCTCGCTCGGCTCAATGAACGGGACCATCAAGGCCGTAGCCATAGACGGTGTAGAAGCCTCGACGGACAATGTGAAGAACGGATCATACACCGTAATGCGCCCGTTCAATATCGCAACCAAGGGTGAGCCTTCAAAGCTGGCAGCTGACTTCATAGCCTACATCATGTCCGCGGAGGGTCAGGCCGTCATCGGAGAAAGCTACATCCCCGTGGTAGACGGTGCGCCTGCTTTTGAAGGCGGCAAAGAGAAAGGCAAGATAGTTGTCGCGGGTTCATCCTCGGTGACGCCTATCATGGAGAAACTCAAGGAAGCCTACATCGCGCTCAACCCCGACGCGGACATAGAGATACAGATGAGCGATTCATCCGCGGGCATCACCGCGGCCATCGACGGGAACTGTGACATCGCCATGGCGAGCCGCGAGCTGAAGGACACCGAACAGGGCCTCACCCCGACGAAGATAGCGCTGGACGGCATCGCCGTGATAGTCAACAACGAAAACCCGGCGGCAGACATGACGAAAGACCAGGTCAAAAGCATATTCACCGGTGCGGTAACCGAGTGGAGTGGAATCTCCTGAGCATGGCTGACAGTATGCAATCGACAAACATAAGAAGTTTCACTAAGGAGCTACGCGCTGGGGCAACCATATGCAGGCGTTGAAAGAAAAGATAATGAGAGCGGTATTCTTCCTCACCGCTCTTAGCTCCATTCTTGCGGTAGCCCTCATATGCTATTTCCTGCTGTCGAACGGGCTGCCCGCGATAGGCGAGATCGGGCCGCAAGAATTTCTCCTAGGCGAGGAATGGTCCCCGTCAGACACGCCGCCTTCCTTCGGCATACTGCCGATGATACTGGGTAGCCTGTACGTGACGGCAGGGGCCATCGTCATCGGCGTGCCCATCGGCGTGCTGTCCGCCGTTTTCCTCGCGCGCGTATGCCCTAAGAAACTGTACAAGGTGATCAAACCGGGCGTGGATTTGTTGGCGGGGATACCGTCAGTGGTATATGGATTCTTCGGCATGGCGGCCATCGTACCTTTAGCCGGCAACAGTATGCTCTCGGCCTGCATCCTGCTAGGAGTCATGATACTTCCCACTGTAGTGGCCATATCCGAAAGCGCCATACGCGCCGTGCCGGAACATTATTACGAGGGGGCACTCGCGCTCGGTGCGGGCCATTACCGTAGCGTGTTCCGGGTACTGCTGCCCGCCGCGAAGTCGGGGGTGCTCGCGGCCGTCGTACTCGGTGTTGGCCGGGCGATAGGAGAGACCATGGCGGTCATCATGGTGGCTGGCAATCAGGCTCGCATGCCTGTGTCACTTTTCAAGGGGGTGCGTACCCTGACAGCTAACATAGTGATAGAGATGGGGTACGCCACCGGCCTGCATCGGGACGCGCTCATCGCGACAGGTGTCGTGCTGTTCGTGTTTATCCTAATAATCAATATCAGCTTTTCGGTACTGAGGGGCAAGGCGCTATGATTCACAAACATCGATTTTCCTCCAGTCATACTACAGAAACCCAGAGCGTCTTGTCCCCTCGTCAGAGGCTGTTCAACGATGGCGGGAGCCTCGCGTTTCACGGCCATAAGCTATCCGAGAAGGGGCTTGCGATAGTCACATGGACGTCCGCAATAGTGACCATCGCGGTACTCGCGTACATCATCATCTTCATCTTCCTTAAAGGCGTTCCATATATCAAACCGTCTCTTTTCTCATATACCTACAACAGTGATAACGTGTCGCTCATGCCCGCCTTGATCTCCACAGTGATGATGACCACGCTGTCGCTTGTGATAGCCGTTCCTCTCGGAGTATTTGCGGCGGTGTTCCTGACGGAGTACGCGAAGCGCGGCAACCGCGCGGTGGCGCTCATTCGAATGACGATGGAGACGCTGTCTGGCATTCCGTCGATCGTGTATGGGCTGTTCGGTATGCTGTTTTTCGTAACCTTCCTCGGATGGGGTTTCTCCGTGCTCGCAGGCACGTTCACTCTGTCCATCATGATATTGCCACTCATCATGCGTTCGGCGGAGGAGGCTATCATAGCCGTACCTGACACGTACAGAGAGGGTTCGTTCGGCCTGGGGGCGGGAAGGCTCAGAACCGTTTTTCGCATAGTGCTCCCTTCCGCCGCCACCGGGATACTGGCTGGAGTCATCCTGGCTGTCGGCCGCATCGTCGGCGAGACCGCCGCGCTCATCTACACCGCTGGCACCGTGGCGCAGGTACCGGACAGCGTATATGAGTCGGCGCGCACCCTATCGGTGCACATGTACGCGCTGTCTAGCGAGGGGCTGCATATAGGTGAGGGCTATGCGACAGCCGTAATACTGCTGATTCTTGTAATACTGATCAATGCCTGCTCAGCGTGGATCGCTCGCCGTGTCGGGACAGGCTTTGGCAGAAACGCGTGAGAATGGCGCACGGGCATGATGTATGAATAATGATGGGAATAAAGGAGAAGTTTTGAGAATATGAATGGTGGGGCTGTTGATATAATAAAGAAAGACCCGAAAGAGGGGGGGCATGGATTTGCAGGCGTCGCACGTCACAGTGAGGGGAGGGCAGATATCCAGAAACCTGCCCATTGCTTTGACATCAAAGACCTGGACCTTTACTACGGTGACTTTCACGCGCTGAAAGACGTGCGCATGGAAATGGAGAAGGGCAGGATCACTGCGCTAATAGGTCCATCGGGTTGCGGCAAGTCGACGCTTCTCAAGACCCTCAACAGGATGAATGATCTCATCGAAGGCTGCCGTATCACGGGTGATGTAGAGCTGTTTGGGGAGAACATATACGGAAACATAGACGTCAATATGCTGCGCAAACGCGTAGGTATGGTTTTCCAAAAGCCAAATCCATTCCCCCTCAGTATCTACGACAATATCGCGTTCGGTCCGAGGACGCACGGCGTTAAGTCCCGCTACGATCTCGATGAGATCATAGAGACCTCGCTACGCGATACGGCCATATGGGACGAGGTTAAGGATCGCCTGAAAAAGCCAGCGCTCGACCTATCCGGCGGGCAGCAGCAGCGCCTCTGTATCGCGCGCGCCCTTGCCGTATCTCCGGAGGTCATCCTTCTCGATGAGCCGACCAGCGCTCTCGATCCGGTTTCTACCGGCAAGATAGAGGAACTGCTCATCAATCTGAGCGGTAAGTATAGTATAATCATCGTAACTCACAACATGCAGCAGGCGGCGCGTATCAGCGATATGACGGCGTTTTTTTTACTTGGAGAAATGATAGAATATAGTAGCACGGAGGCCATGTTTGCCCGCCCGGAGGACAAGCGGACCGAGGATTACATCACAGGGAGGTTCGGATGATGCGCAGCCGTTACGACGAACAGTTATCTATTTTAAACAACGAACTCATAGAGATGGGCGCCATGATCGAGGATGCCATAGGCAATGCTGTCAGGGCGCTTGAGGAGCGGGATATGGCGGTCGCGAACGAAGTCATCAGTAGCGACTACGCCATAGACGAAAAGGAGCGCGAGATAGAGAGCCTCTGCTTGAAGCTCATCCTCATTGAGCAACCCGTGGCTAGCGATCTGCGGCAGGTCTCCGCCGCCCTCAAGATGATTACGGATATGGAACGCGTCGGCGACCATGCCGCCGACATATCGGAGCTATGTGTCTATCTCGCGGATAGTGAGCCCATCACTAACTGGGCCAACATGCGGGAGATGGCGGACACGGCGACCGGCATGCTCACAGGCGCTATAGACGCCTATGTGAAAAGAGACCCGCAGATCGCACAGGCGGTCATCGGCCGCGACGACAAGGTGGACGACCTGTTCGACGCCGTGAGGAACGACCTGATACGCCTCATCCGTGAGGACGCGGACAATGGAGCGCAGGCCATCGACCTGCTGCAGATCGCGAAGTATCTGGAGCGGATAGGCGACCATGCCGTGAACATCGCCGAATGGGTGATATTCTCTATCACAGGAATACACAAGGACACGCGCGTACTGTGAGGTACAAGCAAAGGTAACAGCATTGAAACAAATATATATCGTAGAAGATGATGACAATATCCGTGAGATTGTGTCCTACGCACTGTCCTCCGCCGGGTTCGGCACGGAAGGCTTTGCGGAAGGCCGACCGTTCTTCGCCGCCATATCAAAGGAAACGCCGTCGCTGATCATACTCGACATCATGCTGCCCGGAGACGATGGTATGTCGATACTGAAAAAACTCAAACAGTCCGAGGCTACGAAGGGCATCCCAGTCATCATGCTCACAGCGAAGGGCTCGGAGTTTGATCGCATCAGCGGTCTCGATTCCGGCGCGGATGATTACATCACGAAGCCCTTTTCTGTCCTCGAGGTCATAGCCCGCGTCAAGGCAGTACTTAGGCGGTTCGAAGATGGTGCGGATGTCATGTCCGAACTGCGCGTCGGCAATGTAGTGCTCGATGACGACAGGCATACGGTCACCGTAGGCGGAGATGCGGTCATCCTTACCAATAAAGAATATCAGTTGCTGCAATGTCTCATGCTGAACGAGGGCATCGTGCTGACACGGGCCAAGCTCCTCGATCGCGTGTGGGGCTTCGATTATAACGGAGAGAGCCGGACGATAGATATGCACGTCAAATCGCTCAGGCAGAAACTGGGATATTCCGGCAGCATGATAAGGACCATCAGGAATGTCGGCTATAAGATTGAGGACTGAATGAACAGACGTATTCTCACGGGCATGCTGCTCCTGACCGTGATCGCGTTGATACTCATATCGACGGCGGTCTGTTTCGTGTTCTACGGTTCTTTCTCAGACGCCACCAGAAGTGAGCTCAGAGGCTGGGCTGACGTGTTCAGGCGCGCCGATACCGCTACCGCGCTGAAAGAGATTGAGGGCGTCAGACCGGAGGATATGCGCGTCACCCTTGTCAGTCCGGACGGTACGGTGAAGTACGACAACGCGGCCAGTCCGGGCGCCATGGACAACCACGCCCGGCGTGAAGAAGTTGCAGAGGCTCTCACCACGGGCACGGGCGAGAGCAGGCGTCTGTCAGGTACTCTGGGGGAGGAAACCTACTATTACGCGGTCAGGCTTGCTGACGGGAACGTGCTGCGTGCCGCCAAGACGAGAAGTAGCGTATGGGGAATGTTCAGCGGCTCTCTGCCCGCAGTGGCTCTGGTCATCCTCATAGTATTCGCCATTGGCTATTTCATGGCCAAAAATCTCACGAGACGTATAGTGGATCCTATCAACAGCGTAGATCTCGAGCACGGCCTTTCATCTCCGTATGACGAGATGGCTCCCTTTATCAGAACCATAGAAAAGCAGAGAGAACAGATCGCGGAGCAGATAAACGCTTTGCAGAGACGCGCTGACACCATTAATGCCATCATGGACAATATGAGAGAAGGCATCATCTTCGTAGACGAAAAAGGCGTCATAATATCGCTCAACAGCAGTGCGGGCGCTATACTATCCGCTGACAATCCCGCCGAAGGCAAGAGCGTACTCGAAGCGGTCAGGGACATGGATCTCGTTAAAAGCGTGCGCGAAGCGCTATCCGGAAGCCGTGGGGAGATCGTGAAGGAATATGATGGAAGGACATATCGCGTATTTATTAGCCCCGCCTCCGAAGGTGGGGCCATCATACTCCTGCTGGACGTCACGGAGAAATCTATGGGCGAAAAGCTGCGCCGCGAGTTTTCCGCCAACGTATCGCATGAGCTCAAGACCCCCTTGACGAGCATATACGGGTACGCCGAAATGCTCGTGAGCGGTATGGTCGCCAAAGACGACGAGCACAAACTCCTGCGCAAGATCAAGGATGAAGCGCAGCGCATGAATACGCTGATTCAGGATATCATTCTCGTGTCCAGACTCGACGAAGGCGGCGGGGGCGACGCTTTTGAAAATGTGGATCTACGCGCTACAGCGTCGGAGGTTATCGAGGCACTATCCCTGAGCGCGGCGGACGGTCGGATATCCGTCCGTCTCGCAGGAGATAGCGCCTGCATACGAGCCGACCGTTCCATGATGTACGAGCTGTTCTACAATCTCATCGACAACGCCATCAAATACAATATACCGAATGGTAAGGTGAATGTAGACATATGTCGTGCCGACGACGGACAAATAAGTGTCGCTGTCTCCGACACTGGGATAGGTATACCCAAAGAATCACAGGCTCGCGTGTTTGAGAGATTCTATCGCGTCGACAAGTCGCGTTCCAAGAAGAAGGGCGGCACTGGCCTCGGTCTTGCGATAGTCAAACATATCGTATTGCTCCATGGTGGCCAGGTGAGCATCGAAAGCAGGGAGGGTGAGGGTACCACGATGACGGCGACCTTCCCGTCTGGCGGTCAAACCTTGCCCAGCGCCAGGCAACAGTCAGAAAAATGAAAAATATTGTTTAAGAAAAGCCAGTTGCTTTTTTACTCTTTATGACTGCATCGCGGCAGTGCTCAGATATGTTATACTTTTATCACCGCGAAAAGGTGGGGAAGCATTAAGTTTCCCGCGATAAAGGAGTAGAAAATTGAGCGAGAAGAACTATTTTCATCCCGACATTGAGTGCGCGGATTACGGGACGATGCGCGCGCTTCAGGACGAGCGTCTCGTATGGGCGGTCAGGCACGCGTATGACAACGTGGAGCCGTACCGTGCGAAGTGCAGGGAGAAGGGGGTTGAGCCTGGTGATATCAGATCCGTGGATGATCTGCACAAACTGCCTTTTCTATCGAAGGACGATCTCAGGGACGCCTACCCATACGGCTACCTCGCGTTGCCCCTGTCTGAATGCGTACGCATCCAATCGACCAGCGGCACGACGGGCAAGCGCGTTGTGGCGTTCTATACACAGCACGACCTCGATCTCTGGGACGAGTGCTGCGCGCGCGCCATCATAGCGGCCGGCGGCTCAAATGAGGACGTCGTCCATGTGTGCTACGGTTACGGCCTGTTCACGGGCGGGCCTGGGCTGAACGGCGGATCCCACATGGTAGGCTCGCTGACGCTGCCTATGTCGTCGGGCAACACGGAGAGGCAGATACAGTTCATGACTGATCTCGGCAGCACGATCCTGTGTTGCACTCCGTCATATGCGGCTTTCCTTGCGGAGAATATCCATAAGATGGGCGTCAGGGACCAGATCAGGCTCAAAGCCGGCATCTTCGGCGCGGAGGCGTGGAGCGAGGAGATGCGCCGTGATATCGAACGTAGCCTCGGCATCAGGGCTTATGATATATACGGCCTTACGGAGATATCGGGTCCGGGTGTGTCGTTTGAGTGTGAAGAACAGACGGGTATGCATGTCAATGAAGATCACTTCATCCCGGAGATCATAGATCCGGACACGGGTGAAGTCCTGCCTCTCGGTGAGAAGGGTGAGCTCGTGTTCACCTGCGTCACGAAGCAAGCCTTCCCGTTGCTCCGATACCGCACTCGGGACATCTGCATACTCACGCGCGACGAATGCGCATGTGGCCGCACCCTCGTCAAGATGCGCAAGCCTATGGGACGCTCGGACGATATGCTCATCATCCGCGGTGTCAATGTATTCCCGTCACAGATAGAGACCGTGCTCCTCCGTGAGGGTTACCCCGCCAACTATCAGATCATCGTCGATCGTGTGAACCATACGGATACCTTCGAGGTGCAGGTTGAGATGACTTCCGAGATGTTCTCGGATGAGTTGAAGGTCGTAGAAGCCAGGGAGGATGAGTTGCTCAGCGCGTTGCGCTCTATGTTGGGTATCTCGCCCAAGGTCACGTTGAGAGGACCGGAGACCATCGCCCGAAGCGAAGGCAAGGCCGTCCGTGTCGTGGATAAGCGGAAGATATAGTATTAAAAAGCGGTAATGCAGTTTGATGACCGTATACACTTTGTGTAAAAATATGATAAGGAGCCTGAGATGACCATAGATCAGATTTCTGTATTCGTCGAGAATGAGGCGGGCAAACTCGCTGGAGTGACGAAAGTCCTTGCTGACGCGGGCATTGACCTGCGTGCCATGTCCATCGCCGATACGCGCGACTTCGGCATATTGAGGATGATAGTAGACGATACTGGTGGCGCGATTGAAGCGCTGAAGGCTGCTGACTACGTCACGCTGACATCGAAGGTGATAGCCGCCAAGATAGAGGACAGGCCGGGAGGCCTCGCGTCCGTATTGACAGCTCTCAGCGAAGCTGGCGTCAGCATGGAGTACCTCTACGCGTTTGTTTCGCGCAGGGAAGGCAACGCCTATGTCGTACTGCGGGTGGAGGATACGGAAGGTGCCGTTTCCGCGCTACGCGGGAAAAATGTCGATTTGGTTGGCGCAGAGGATCTCTCCGCTTCATAGAGCGTGGAAAGGGCGGCATGCAAAAGCAAGTTGCGGCTATACACGACATATCAGGGTTCGGGCGGTGCTCCCTCACGGTGGCGCTTCCCGTTCTCTCAGCTACGGGCATACAGACCTCGGTCATGCCCACCGCCGTGCTGTCCACCCATACGGGAGGATTTACGGGATTTACGTACCGGGATCTTTCAGATGATATCCTTCCCATCGCGAGGCATTGGAGCGCGCTCGGGTTGACGTTCGATGCGATATACACGGGCTTCCTGGCTTCGTCGGAACAGGTTGATCTGGTGATCGATGCGATCGGATTGATGCGTTCATCCGGAACTGTCGTCGTCGTTGACCCCGTGATGGCTGACTTTGGAAAATTGTATACAATCTTCGATGACAACTTCCCCGTAGCCATGCGCAGGCTTTGCGCGGAGGCGGACGTGATAGTCCCGAATATCACGGAGGCCGCTTTGCTCGCGGGTGTGCCTTATCGAGAGGGACCATTTCTCAAGCGCGAGATTCAGGACATGGTGCTATCTCTGGCGTGTATGGTGAGGGGAGATGCGTTGGGGGTTGTACTGACAGGTGTCATGGACATCCATGACCCGGATACCATAGGCGCCGCATCATACGATGTGCGGACCGATGAGTTCGCCTATGACTGTGCTATGCGCATAGAACCCATGTATCATGGGACGGGAGACGTGTTTGCGAGCGTACTCACGGCCGCGATCGTGAATGGTCGGACTCTGGCGGACTCCTGTTCGGCTGCCGTGCGTTACACGGTAGACAGCATACTCCGCACGAAAGCCGCAGGTACGGACAACAGGTATGGCGTGGACTTCGAGTCCGGATTGCATAAGCTGAGGGAATTGATCTTTATAGATGATGATAGGCACGCGTGAACAGGGCACGACGTACGTCTATGGCTCTGACTGACGCGCTAAATGTGTTCCCGGATGCGCGTTTCGGCCGTGTAGAGCTTTTGAACTGAATTTTCCAGGAAGTAATAGTGTTTGATGTAGAAAATATCGATCACTATAAGCGCTATCGTGAAGATGTACAGCCCTATTAAATGCATCGTTCCGATGTCTATGTTCCAAGCTGTAGAGAACTGTGGTATAAGCATGGTTGCGGTAAATACACAACCGGTCACCGCTACAAAAAACAGCATGACGATCAGATGTACGAGACGTTCGTGTTTGTAGTCGGACAGCTTGTGGCGGAACATCTTCTCCAAGGAGCGAGCGCGGCCCGCGCGCTTAGGCCCCCGCCCCATTGCTTCGATCTGCTCGATTTCGTCTTCGAGATATTTCATGAACTCCTTGATCTGCTTTTCCATAGTTTTCCCTCCCTGAATGCTTATGAACTACATCATACCATGTTATTGAGAAAAACGCTCCATTACATTGCAATCGGCTTATCCCGGTTATGATTCTTTCCCCGTTTCATATGATTTGTGCTATTATAAAAAACAGGGCGCGCCCGGCTCTGGGCATATAGGATGAATATCCTGAGAGGAGTGCGCGCCGTTTATGGAAGGGGATAAGTACTATGGGCAAACGCAAACGCGGGCAGATAAATACTCTTGAACTGCGTGTCGGGGGGATGACGTGTGTTAACTGCCAGAACAGAATAGAGATAGCGCTACGGCGTACGGTGGGAGTCGCATGGGCGCACGTCAGCTATGCGGATGGCAAGGCGCGCATAGGGTACGATCCGTCCAGAACAGACTCCGGCACAATCATCGCGGCGATGGAGGCTCTTGGGTATAGGGCTTTTGTCCGCGGGAATGCGGGTAATAAGCGTGCTTTTGGCATACTCATCGCCGTTGCCGCTGTCTTTCTGCTTCTCCACAATCTTGGATTCACTATATCGGCCGGCAATATCCCTCTGGCGGAGGAGGGCATGGGTTATGGCCTGCTTTTTCTCATAGGGTTACTCACTTCCGTACACTGCGTGGCGATGTGCGGAGGTATCAACATCTCGCAGTGTATGCCTGCGGTGGCAGGTGGCGATACGGGAGCTTCGGGCAAGTCTTTCGCGCCAAGCCTGAAATACAATCTCTCCCGCGTATGCTCGTATACGGCCATCGGCGCTGTGGTTGGCGGCATAGGATCCGCGGTCAATCTGTCCGGTGACCTTAAAGGCCTTATTCAGCTCATAGCGGGTGTATTCATGGTCGTTATGGGCCTGTCGATGTTTGGCGTGATACCGGGTATCGGCCGCATCGTTCCGCATATGCCTCGTGTGTTTGGAGAGAAGATAGAGTCCGCCAAACGTGGTGGCCGGGGGCCGGTGGTGATCGGGCTGTTGAACGGCTTCATGCCATGCGGACCGCTCCAGGCCATGCAGCTTTTCGCACTGTCTACAGGTAGTCCGGCGCAGGGAGCGATATCCATGCTATGTTTCAGCCTTGGTACCGTGCCGCTCATGTTCGGGATAGGTGCGCTCAGTTCGCTCCTTGGCGGCAGGTTCACGTCGCGTGCTATGGTCGTGGGGGCCGCGCTTGTGGTATTCCTGGGGCTGTCGATGTTCACGCAGGGGCTTGCTCTGTCAGGCGTTGATACTGCTGTCAAAAGCAACCAAAGCGCGTATGTCGCGAAAGGCTCGGATGAGGGTTCGGGAGTAGGTGGAGACACGGATAGCAGAGCCTATACGGATGACGAGGGCAATTCATATTCAATGGAGGGCGGCACGCAGGTGGTGCACAGCACTCTCGGCAGCAGGAGCTACCCGCACATCACGGTCAAGGCCGGTACGCCTGTGCGTTGGGTGATCGACGCGCCACAACGCGCGATCAACGGTTGCAACGGAGTGATATACATCCCCGAATACGCCATAGAGCACGCCTTCGAATCGGGTGAGAACGTGATTGAGTTCAATCCCGACGGTCCGGGCACGTTCATGTACTCGTGTTGGATGGGCATGATCACGTCCACGATCACTGTCGAGGCTTAAACCATCAAGGACAGCCTCACTCCCGCTATCCATGCGACAAATCGTATATTGAGATACGATTGAATCCTTCTTGAATTTTGCCTTGACAAGCGAACGATTCTCATTCATAATATATAAATATATATAACATATATAATTAATATGTGTAGTGTGGGATATTGATTTTAAGGCAATGAGCGAAAACAAAAAACAGATTGAATATGAATTGGCAATGCTGTATGACGTGATTTCCAAAGACGATTTACCCCGTTTGATTGAAATGATCCGGTCGACCGCGTATGGATCCGTCACGATCACGATCCAGGACAGGAAGGCGGTCCAGATCGAGAAGAACGAGAAGATAAGGATTCGTTGATCATGCGGATTGCTGAACTCGAAGTTGGGAAGCACAGGCGGGATGTCGTAAACCAGCACCCTTGCTTTGGTGCGGTGAGGAACAAAGCCCGGATGCATCTGCCGATTTGCCCATCCTGCAATATCGAATGCGCCTTTTGCAGGCGATCGCTGAATGACGATGAAAACCGCCCCGGTGTGAGCGCGTTCATACTCCCTGTAGATGAAGTTTCAGAGTATGTGGACTATGCGCTGAAAGCATGCGACGCGCTTTCTGTCATAGGCGTTGCGGGCCCGGGTGATACACTGGTCGGCGACAATCTGTTCAAGGCGTTCCTCCGCCTCAACGAAACGCATCCCGATCTGCTGAAGTGTATGAGTACGAACGGGTTGCTGTTAAACGAGCGGGCGGATGAATTGATAGAGATCGGCATTGATACGCTGACCGTGACGGTCAATGCGGTTGATCCCCATGTCCTCAAACAAATCGTGCCTGCAATCCACTATCACGGTGAAAGGATCGAAGGCGCACGCGGCGCCCGTATACTTATACGCAATCAGATCGCCGGGATAACGAAGATGGCGGAGGCCGGGACGACGATCAAAGTGAATACGGTGCTCGTTCCCGGAGTGAACGATTCGCATGTCGAGAACGTCGCCGAGGCGGTTAGGAAAGCCGGGGCTTCGATATTCAACATCATTCCTCTTATCCCGCAACACCTGTTGTCGAACATCGCCGAGCCATCCTGTGGTGAAATCGAAGCAGCCCGAGCTGCGGCGGCAAAGCATATAGATGTCTTCAGGCACTGCCAGAGGTGCCGCGCGGATGCAATCGGGATCCCCGGCTTGGAGGACCACGCCTCTACGGTGCTTGGGAAATATTACGGTAAAGTGGAGGAGGTATTTTCACATGGCTGAACACAATAGCTACCAATATATAGAAACGGCATTTATCCATGGCGGTATATATGGAGACGAGCGTACCGGTGCGGTCAACACTCCGGTCTATCTGACGTCGACTTACAAGCAGGACGCTTTAGGCCAAGACAGAGGGTATGAGTATTCCCGGACGGGGAACCCGACAAGGGAAGCGTTGGAGGCGTTGATTGCTGAGCTTGAGGGTGGACATGCGGGATTTGCGTTCGCCTCCGGCATGGCGGCATTGACGGCGATATTTTCACTGCTTTCCCATGGTGACCGTATACTCATATCCAGCAATGTGTATGGCGGGACATTCCGCGTCCTCGACAAAATATTCGGCCGCTTCGGATTTCGCTACACCATCGTGAACGATGATACTCCGGACGCTTTCAAAGCTGAGTTGACGGAGGACGTCAAGGCAATCCTCATAGAGACCCCTGCCAACCCTCTGTTGACAGTCACTGACATCCGGCTCCTTGCGGAGATTGCGCACAGCAAAGACGTGCTGCTGATTGTAGACAACACTTTCATGACTCCGTATTTCCAAAGACCTCTTGAACTTGGCGCCGACATCGTTGTGCATTCCGCTACAAAATATCTCAGCGGCCACAGCGATGTGATCGCTGGCCTCGCTGTCGTCAAGAACCATGAACTTGCGGAACAATTGCACTTCATCCAGAACGCGACCGGAGGCATACAGCAGCCGTTCGATTCCTTCATGCTCATACGAAGCCTGAAGACACTCGGCGTCAGGATGGATCGCCACGCGGAGAACGCGGAAAAGATCGCCACATACCTGTCGGCTCACATAGCCGTAAAGAAGGTGTACTATCCCGGCCTTCATGGCGCTCCGGGGTACAGTACGCACAGTAAACAGGCGTCTTCGGGCGGCGCGATCATATCGTTCGATCTCGAAGATGAATATAGCGTCGAGAGGTTTTTTACCGGGCTGAAGCTCATTGATCTCGCGGAGAGCCTCGGCGGAGTCGAATCTCTAGTCTGCCATCCGGCGACGATGACACATGCGTCTATTCCGAAAGAATTGCGCGAGCAAGTGGGCATTACAAATACCCTGGTCAGGCTCTCTGTCGGCATTGAGCATTCGGAGGACCTGATATTCGATCTGGATCAGGCGATCAAAGCGGCGGGAAAACAATAAAGAAGGAAGGCGAGGAAATGGCAGTATATGATTCGATGTTCGAGCTTGTGGGCAATACGCCTCTGGTGAGGCTTAACAATATGGGCTTTCCGGACACGCTACATGTTTTTGCAAAACTGGAATTATGGAATCCAGCAGGTAGTGTCAAAGACCGCATAGGGCTTTCGATGATCAAGGCGGCGGAGGAAGCGGGGCGTCTTGCGCCCGGCGGGACGATTATTTCGGCGACTGCCGGCAATACCGGGCTCGGCATCGCGTTTGCAGCTTTAAAGAGCGGATACAGGATCATATTTGTGGTCCCTGACAAATTCTCGGAGGAAAAGCAGACGCTGATGCGTTCTCTCGGTGCGGAGATCGTGAACACGAAACGGGCCGGAGGTATGCTCGAAGCTAGGGAAAAAGCGGAAGAAATACTCTCCAGGACGCCGGGGGCAATCACTCTGGAGCAGTTTACGGATATCGCAAATCCAGACGCGCACTACCGTGGGACGGGGCCGGAGATATACCGGGATCTTACCGGAGGGGTGGATATCTTTGTAGCTGGAGCTGGTAGCGGAGGAACATTCTCTGGAACGGTCCGTTACCTCAAGGAAAAGCTCCCGAACCTTCATGCCGTACTCGCCGATCCGGAGGGTTCGATCATCGGGGGAGGCGAACACGGCGACTATGAGCTCGAAGGGATCGGCGGGGAGTTTATCGCGGATACGATGGATCTCTCGCTGGTGGATGAAGTCGTGAAAATAACGGATGACGACGCGTTCCCCACGGCGCGGGAGCTTGCGCGGAGAGAAGGCATATTTGCCGGATCCTCATCCGGAGCCGCCGTGGCGGCGGTAAGGAAAATTGCGGAAACGCGCAAGGAGGGCAATCTCGTAGTCGTTCTGCCGGATCGTGGGGACCGTTATTTCAGCAAGCATCTTTACGAATAGGCGAATTAACGATTGAAGGGTAAAGGGAAGAATTTTGGCGGAGAAAAAAATAAGGCAGATTGCAATATATGGGAAAGGCGGTATCGGCAAGTCGACGACGACACAGAATCTCGCTGCCGGGCTGGCTGAGCGTGGAAAAAAGATCATGGTGGTTGGATGCGACCCAAAAGCGGACAGCACGAGGCTCTTGCTCGGCGGGCTCGCGCAGCAAACAGTACTCGACACTCTACGTGAGAGAGGCAGTATCGAGGAGCTTGCAAACATCCTCAAGGATGGATACAAGGGTATCCGATGCGTCGAATCCGGTGGACCGGAACCCGGCGTCGGCTGTGCCGGGCGCGGTATCATCACGTCCATCGGTCTTCTCGAACGGCTTGGCGCGTATACTAACGACCTGGATTTTGTCTTTTACGATGTACTCGGAGACGTCGTTTGCGGCGGGTTTGCCATGCCGATCAGGGAGGGTAAGGCGCAGGAAATATATATAGTGGCCAGCGGTGAAATGATGGCTCTCTACGCGGCAAACAACATCGCCAAAGGCATTGCGAAATTCGCTAATAAAGGCGGAGTGCGGCTTGGAGGCATCATCTGCAACAGCCGCAATGTCGACCGCGAGACGGAATTGCTCCAGGCTTTTTCAAAAGAGCTCGGGACGCAGCTACTGTATTTCGTACCGCGCGACAACATAGTACAGCATGCGGAAATCCGTCGGAAGACCGTGATTGAGTTCAGCCCGGACACGCGCCAAGCGGGCGAGTATCGCAACCTTGCCGCCGCGATTGACGAAAATAAGGAGTTCGCGATCCCTACCCCGATGGAAGCTGAGCGATTGGAACAGATACTGTTCGAATACGGATTGATGGACGGTATTGACCCCTATGCGGAGCGTATATGAGGCTGGAAAGATGAACGGCAAACATAGGGTTGCGGTGGCCACGACAGATGGGCTGACGCTCTATGAACATTTCGGGCACGCGAGCCGTTTTGGCATTTACGACATAGATGAATCGACGGTTGATTTTGTTGAGACGCGCAAAGTGGATCCTCCATGCCATGGAGGGCACCACAGCGAATCAGCTTTTGACGCGGTGATTGAACTGTTGGATGACTGCGAAGCCATTGTCGTCGGCAAAATAGGGCCGGGCGCAGCGGACTATTTGATGGAACGCGGCATACGTGTATTTGAAGCGCCCGGAGTGCTGGAAGTTGTCCTTGGTGCGATCGCCTCACGCGGCTTGCTGGATGTCGGGGTGGAACGTTAAACTTATTTTATAGGAGGAGGTAAAAATGGCAAGAGTAGGTTATAAACGATATGAGGACGCTACGGGAGAGCTAAAGGAGGCATACGATGCATTGCTCTCAAAATCCGGTAATATCACGAACATGAAGCTCGTACTCGGAAATTCGTGGACGGTGTATGACGCGTATATAGGATGGTACCGGGTATGGGATAAGCTTGTGGAAGTCGTTGGAGAGCGGGCGGCCATCATCTTTGCACATTCGATATCCACTACGAACGGGTGTATTCTGTGTTCGCTGTTTTTCATTCAGGACATCAAAGACCTCGGCGAGAATCCTGCCGATCTTGTCTTGGACGAAAAGGAGACACTTCTCGTGGAGCTCGGTCAGACGGCCGTCAAGAACCCGAACGGTGTCTCGGACGCCCTGATCTCGGACCTGAAAAAATATTTCAACGACGAGGAACTCGTCGTGATCGTAGGTTTTGCGGGTGAGATGATCATGTACAACGTATTCAATTCAATTCTGGATGTAGATGTCGACGATCGTCTGCTTCCGATCAAAGGCGAGTTCAAGCCTGAGACATGGAGAGAAAAAGACAAATGAGCAGTAAGGTAATCAGTGAAGCTGATCTTGAGTCGCGGGTGGGCGCAGCCCCTTTCGGCGACAGGACAAAGGCGCTGGCCCTCAGCGCCGTGCAATTCGAGTCGCTCGGTAGCGTAGCTTGGGGGCTATTCCCCGCCGCACCGGTCATGGTACGTGGTCAGGGATCTCTGCTCTGGGATGCGGATGGCAAGGAATACATCGACCTTCTATCCGGTTTTTCCGTGAGCAATTTCGGCAACTGCCATCCTCGCATCACGGAAGCTATATGCAAACAGGCCGGCACGCTCACCCACTATTTCGACCTGCCCCACGAAGGGCGTGTCCGCCTTGCGGAAAGGCTATGCTCCCTCGCCGGCATCCGCGGGGGAAACGCGAAAGTTTTGTTTGGTACCACCGGATCTGATGGGGTGGAGAATGCGGTGCGTGCCGCGCGGTTTTTCACGGGCAAGCCGTACATCCTCACCGCGAAGGGTGACTATCATGGCGCCACATTCGGAACGATCGGGCTCACGAGCCGTGCGGGCATCAACGCGACGTATTCTCCCGGTGGGGCTACGGGTAATATAGGCTTTTTCGGTTTTCCTCATGAATATCGCGCGGGGCTTTCTGAATACGGCAACAGCGGTATGGAAGCTCTTGCGGAGTTGGAACGCGATTTATCGGGCGGATTCTCGCCGTATGCCGACGCGTCGGGGAATTTGAACGTCGCGGCTATCCTTGCGGAACCGTTCCAAAGTTCTTTGGGCTACTACATCCCGCCCCGCGATTATCTGAAAGAGCTACGCCGCATCTGCGACAGGCATGGGTTGCTGCTCATCATAGACGAGGTGCAGACAGGGCTAGGACGGACGGGGAGGCTCTGGGCGTATGATCATTCAGGGATTGAGCCGGATATACTCGTGACGTCAAAGACGCTCGGCGGCGGCTTGCCTTTGTCGGCAGTGGTCGCGCGCGCGGACATACTGTCACAGTGGGTGCCGACTGCGCACATCAATACGCAAGCGGGCAATGCTGTCGCTTGCGCGGCGGCAAATACCGTACTGGATATGCTTGAAGAACCCGGCGCCCTTGATGACGTGACCAAGAGGGGTGCGTACTTCAAGGAGGGGCTGGACCGCATCGCGAGGACGCACCCCTCGCTCGGGTACATCGATCACGAGAGCATCTATCTGGGGCTCGAGTTCGTCTCCGACCCTGTGAAAAAAACGCCTGCGTCAGAGCTCGTTTCGAGAATACGCGCGTTCGGGTTACGGGAAGGATTGCTTCTGGACCAAGGGGGCTACTACGGCAATCGTATACCTCTCATCCCCGCGCTGAACATTCCCTACGAATTGATCGACCGTACCCTCGAAACGCTGGAAGCTGTCATAGATGAAGCGGAGAGGACATAAAGGAATTAAGTTATGAGTAAATATGCGTTTGACACATTGAAAGTCAGGGCGGGCTATAATCCTTCCGATCACAGAAATGCTGTGTCCGTGCCAATCTACCAGACGACGGCCTACGAACTCGGCGATAGTTACAGGGCGGATCGGCTGTTTGCGTTTGAGGAAGATGACCCTATCTACACGCGGCTATCCAATCCAACTGTGGACGTGCTTGAGCAACGGATCACGGCCCTGCATCCCGGCGCGGCCGCCTCTATCGCGCTTGCGTCCGGCATGGCGGCCGTCACCTATGCACTTCTCAACGCAGCGGGCAAGGGCGGCCGCATCCTGACGACCGCGCGGCTCTATGGCGGAACAGTAGACAGCTTTGAGCAGATATTTGACGAATACGGCATCGGCGTCGACATCGTCGAAAACCCGGACGATATCTCGGAATTTGAGTTGAAATTCACCGACGACACGAAGGCGGTCTTTCTTGAAACGCTTACCAATCCTTTCGGCACGATTCCCGATCTCGAGAGAATTGCGTACATAGCGCATCAGAAGGGCGCCACGCTGATTGTGGACAATACGGTCGCGACGCCGTATCTGATGAACCCGTTTTCTCATGAAGCGGATGTCGTCGTCTATTCGGCGACAAAGGCGCTTTCCGGTCACGGCAATGTGATTGCGGGTATAGTCGTTGAAAGCGGCAGGTTCGACTATGGCGCAGGGCGCCATCCGCAATTCACGAAGCCGCTATGGTTTCTGCGTGATTCCGAAAACAGGAAGCGTCACATCCTGGAGATTTTCCCCGACGCGCCGTTCACGGGCCGTATTCGCGCTGTCCATCTGAATTATCTCGGCGCGGCGCTCGGGCCTTTTGATGCGTACCTTGTGCTGATTGGGCTTGAAACGCTGTCCGAGCGCGTCGACAAGCAGGTGAAAAACGCCCGCCTCGTGCGCGCATTTCTGGAGAAAAATGAGCATGTCGCGTGGCTACGCCATCCTGAGGGCGATGGTAGCGCCTACGGCGCGTTACGTGAGAAATATTTTCCGAAAGGGGTGGGCTCCCTCGTGTCCTTCGGCTTCAAAGGGACGGAGGAACAGCGTCGGACCTTCCTCGCGTCGACTGAGGTATTCAGCTATCAAGCGAACATCGGGGACGCGCGGTCGCTCATCATCAACCCGGCGCAGACGACGCACGTCGAGCTGACGGAGCGCCAGTGCGAGCTTGTCGGCCTTTCGCCCGATACGGTTCGCCTGTCGGTAGGTCTCGAGGATCCGAATGATCTCATCAAAGATTTAAAGGGCGCCTTCGCCAAAGCGTTTGAATGATATCAGAGAAAAGATTAAAGATGTTAAATAAAAGTTTTTCTTGACACTGCACGTAAGTTGTGATATAACATACTAAACATATAAAGATAGTATAGCATTGACCGGACAACCGGAGATAGACGAAATGTTTGTCTCCGGTTTTTGTGTTGTGATGGAGGGATAAGGAGTCAGGGTTGGCAAAAGTGAATTTGGATTTGCCTGAGGTGCAGATCAGAGAATTGAGGCTCGGATCGATCACGGGTTTTCAGGGTACGGCGAAGGAGTTGGTTTCCGCCGCAAGATGCGGATTGAGGGACAAGAACCGTTCGTTCAGCCAATGCCTCGGATGTTCCACGGGAAACGCCGCGTGCATGGTCGTGTTGATACGCGATGCTGCCGTCATCAGTCACGGTCCGGTAGGGTGCTCATCTTGTTTGCATGAATTTGCCTTCACGTATCGTGTCAACGCTCCGCTACGCGATCTCGAACACCCGACACAGCGCAAGATTTATTCTACAAATCTGGATGAAGGCGACACTGTGTACGGAGCCGGCCAGAAACTGGCGGACGCCATTCGCGAAGTCCATGAACGCGCGAATCCTAAGGCGATTTTCGTACTCACTACGTGCGCGGTAGGTATCATCGGGGACGATGTGGAGAGCGTGACGGACGAAGCCGAAGCCGAACTGGGCATCCCGGTCGCCGCCATATTCTGCGAGGGCTTCAGATCCAAAGTTTGGACGACAGGGTTTGACGCAGGGTACCACGCCATCGCTCGCAAGATCATCAAGCCGCCCCGTCAGCGCAGGAGCGATATGATCAACGTCATCAATTTCTGGGGTGGAGACATCTTCACGGAATGGTTCGAGCCGTTTGGCGCAAAGCCCAATTTCATCACGCCGTATGCGACGGTGGATAGCCTTGCGTATGCGTCCGAGGCGGTCGCGACCATTCAGGCCTGCCCGACGCTCGGCAGCTACCTCGCGGCGGCGTTGAGTCAGGAGTTCGGAGTCCCGGAAGTGGAGACAGCTTCGCCTTACGGGATTCAGCAAACGGACAGATGGTTTCGCAAGCTGGGTGAGATACTGGGGAAGCCAGATGTTGCGGAAGATGTCATCGCCGCGAAGAAAAAGGAGTATATCCCTCAAATAGAAGCCCTGAAGAAAAAACTGTCGGGGAAAACCGCCTTTGTTACGGCGGGGGCGGGCCACGGGCATTCGCTTCTTTCAGTATTGGCGGAGCTCGGTGTCAATGCGCGGGGTGCGGCGATATTCCACCATGATCCCCTGTACGACAACGGGAAAGAAGAATCCGACGCCCTAGCCCAACGCGTACGCGATTACGGCGATGTTCCTAATATCAATGTGTGCAACAAGCAGGAATTTGAACTCGTCAACCAGCTTGCGCGCACACGCCCGGATTTCATGCTTGCCCGTCACGGCGGCATGACCCTTTGGGGCGCAAAACTCGGCATCCCTTCGCTGCTCGTCGGCGATGAACATTTCGGCATGGGATATGAGGGGATCGTGCGGTACGGGGAACGCATCCTCGAAACCATCGAGAATGACGAGTTCGTGAAGAACCTGGCAAAACACGCGATCAATCCGTACACCAAATGGTGGCTTGCGCAGGAACCGTATGTATTCATCGAGGGGGGTGCTGAAGCATGGCGGGCATCATAGAACAGGAACGATATACTTGCGCCATCGGGGCGCTGCAGAGCGTCGTCGCTATCCCGAAAGCCGTGCCGATCTTGCACTCGGGACCGGGTTGCGGCAATATGATCATGGGCTTTTTTGAGCGATCGACAGGCTATGCGGGCGGCAATACCAGCCCATGCACAAATTTTTCCGAAAACGAAGTCATCTTCGGTGGTGTCGAGCGTTTGAGGCAGATCATAAAAAATACATACAAAGTTCTGGATACGGAGCTACAGGTAGTGCTCACCGGATGTACCGCTGGCATCGTCGGCGACGACGTGGAATCGCTTGTGGACGAATTCCGTGATGAGGGAAAGCCCATCGTATCCGTGGAAACGCCGGGGTTCAAGTGCAGCAATTTCGAAGCGCACAGCCTCGTGGTGAACGCGATTATCGACCAGTACGTATCTCTTCATGAGGAGGGGCGCCCATACAGGTCCTCCAAAAATACCGTAGTCCTCCTGTCTTCCGTCCCTTACCAGGATCCGTTTTGGAAAGGCAATCTCGCCGAGTACAAACGGCTCCTGGCCGGGATGGGGCTTGATGCGGCCGTTTTGTTCGGTCCAGGCTCCGGCGGCGTGGATGAGTGGAAAAGGATCCCGGAAGCCAATTTCGTGGTACTTGTTTCGCCCTGGTACGGGGAACCTATAGCCTCGCATCTGGAAGAAAAATACGGCCAACCCTCTATCCAGTTTCCTCATATCCCGATAGGCGCCAACGAGACAGAGCGTTTTCTTAGGACTGTCCTCGAGTTCGCTGAAAAACAAGGGGCGAAGATCGACCGAATTGCCGCGGAGCGTTTCATACGGAGGGAAAGGGATGCATATTATGAGGAGATAGACAACCTTGCGACCTTCCTTCTCGAGTTTCGCTACGGGTTGCCAAACCACGCTCATATCTTTCATGACGCCGGATATGTGATAAGCCTCTCCAAATTCCTGCTACACGAAACAGGCATAGTGCCGAGAGAGCAGTTCGTCGTTGACGGCACTCCGGAGCAGTACCATGCTGCCCTCAGGGATGAGCTCGCGAGCGCCTCGGACAAACGTGAGATCCCTCTGTACTTTGAGCCTGATGCGGGCAAGGCGCAGGATATCTGCCGCAACCTCACGCATAGCGGGCGCGGCCTCATCATAGGAAGCGGCTGGGACAAGGAGCTCGCAAAGGAGAAAGACTACGATTTTCTTTCGGCCTCCGTGCCGTCGCCTTACCGGCTCGTGCTCACATCCCATTATGCCGGCTTCACAGGCGGTCTGCGCGTGATCGAAGACATCTACAATACCGCGCTCGCATCGTACAGATAATCAAGAAGTTTTGAAAAGAGGACATGATTATGGCAGAGAAACAATACGGGTTTGATACGCGCAAAGTGCGCGCCGGATACAATTCGGCGGAACATAACTACGCGATATCGCCGCCCATATATCAGACGACGGCATACGATTTTAAAAGCGTGGAATACGCGAAACAGCTTTTCGCGTTTGAAACCGTCGGCAATCTATATACGCGCGTAGGGAATCCGACAGTCGGGGTCTTGGAGGCCCGTATGGCCGAGCTCGATGGGGCCGCCGCGGCTATCGCGCTAGGTAGCGGTATGGCGGCGATCAGCTACACCCTGCTGAACCTCGCCGAAGGAGGAGGCCGCATTCTCGTCTCCCCGTACCTGTACGGAGGCAGCGCTGACAGCTTCAAGAAGCTGTACCCAAAATTCGGCATACAGATCGACTACGCGAAACATATCGACGATCCGGCTAAGCTCGAAGGGGAGATCGCACCAGACACAAAAGCGATCTTTATCGAGAGCATCAGCAATCCGTCCGCCGTACTGCTCGACATCCGCGCCATAGCGGACGTAGCACATCGGAACGGCATCCCTCTCGTCGTCGACAACACCGTCGCAACACCATATCTGCTGCGCCCCATAGAGCATGGCGCCGACATCGTTGTCTACTCGGCGACAAAGGGACTGAATGGGCATGGCAACATCATCGCCGGGCTTATACTTGAGAGCGGCAAATTCGATTGGGCAAACGGGAGATATCCGCACTTCGCAGAAAAGTACTATACGCTGCGCGACCACAGCACAGACGAGCATCGAAGCTATCTCGAAGCTTTCCCCGACGCGCCTTTCACTACCAGGATACGCTTCAATTATTTGAACTATTTCGGCGCGGCGCTTGGTCCGTTCGACGCCTATCTCGCCCTCGTCGGACTGGAAACTTTGTCTGAGCGATTATCAAAACAGGTGGAAAATGCTAGGATAATCGCCGAATGGCTCAGACGTCGGACTGACTATGTGGAATGGGTCAGATATCCGGAATTGTCGGACAGTCCCTACAGGTCGCTTGCGGAACAATATTTTCCGAATGGAGCGGGCGGCATACTAGCCTTTGGTTTCCGTGGCGATGAAGTCCAGCGAGAATATTTTCTCGACGCGGTGGAATTGATCAATTACCACGTCAACATAGGTGACGCGCGCACCCTCATCGTTGATTCGCCGAACAACACGCACGGGGAACTGGAGCCATACGAAAAAGAGCGTGCCGATGTCCCGCCGAACCTGATACGCATCTCTGCGGGGCTCGAAGATCCAAATGACCTTATTGCGGATCTGGATCAGGCTTTTCTTGCATCGGAACGAAGCAAACTGATCGCGATATAAATTTTTCTTGAGGTAAGTTAAGAAAGAAAAGGAGACAAACCAATGAAAAAGAAACATCTATTGACTATCATCTTGGCACTTCTGATCGCCGCTTCCGGCATCCTGCTTGCGGCCTGCAGTGGGCAAGGTGAAAGCGGTGAGGCCCACGAGGAACCATCGGATTCCGCCTCACAGGACGCCACCGAGCCCGAAAACGCGGATTCAGACAGCGCGGGTGTGGAAGCAACCGGCGAGTTCAAATACGGCAAGATCGATATCCCAGGTAAGGACGGGGCACTTTGTGGCGCGCCTATCTACATCGCTTACGAAAAAGGGTTCTTCGCAGAGGAAGGTTTCGACGTGACGCTGATCTCGGCCGACGCGGAGACGCGCAAGATCGGACTGAACAACGGGACGATACCTATGGTCAATGGGGACTTCCAGTTCTTCCCTTCCATTGAGGAAGGCGTGAAGGTCAGCGTCGTGGACGGCCTGCATAACGGATGCATCAAGTTTATCGTTCCCAAAGGGTCGCCTATCAAAACAGCGGATGACCTGAAAGGCAAAAAGATCGCCGTAGACGAAATCGGAGGTACCCCGCATCAGGTCGCGAGCGTTTGGGTCGAAAAGGCCGGCATATCGGCGAAACCGGAAGACGGCGAAGTCGAGTTCCTAGTATTCAGCGACGGCAATCTCGAAATCGAAGCGTTGCGCAACGGCGACGTTGACGTCGCGGCGCTGTGGGATCCACTTGGATCGGTCCACACCGCCGGCGACAACCCCGAATTTGAGGTCCTCTTTGACCTGTCCACCGACCCGACCTTTGCCGGCAAATACTGCTGCTTCCTCTATGCTTCAAACAAGATAATCGAGGAAGATCCCGAGAAAGTTGCGGCTCTGCTAAGGGCCTACCACAAAGCGCAGGAATGGATTGCGGCCAACCCGGCGGAAGCGGTGAGCATCATCTCTGACAAGAAGTATTCGGCGATCGAGGACAAACCGCTGGCAGAGGAACTGGTCAAAAGCTATGCGTACCCGTCTTTGTCGGAGCATGAATCAGGTGGTACGCATGTCAAGGAAGACGTTGAATATTTCGCGACCGAACTGTACAACATCGGATATCTGAAAACAGAGCCGCAGAAGTTTTTGGATGAAGCCTATTATGAAGTAGATTTGAACCTTGGCATGTGATGGAAAAGCATTCTTCCTCATTATTGGTGACGAAGGGCGGCAGGTATATCCTGCTGTCCTTCGTCACGATCCTTGGATTCACGATTGCGATTCTCGCGAATCGGCTATTCCCGCAGATTGCGGATGTCGTGATAGAGCCTTATCCGGTAGGCAAGCTCTTTGTTATTGATATCAACGAGCTATACAATCTCGTGCTTCTCGGATTGATTCTGCTATATGTCGTACAGGCCGTTTACTCATACCCGGACGAAGACCGGCGCAGAATGTTCCTGTCACGCGCCCCGTTCCGGTTTGCTGCCGGCGCTGTACTCGCTGTATGGGATGTGCTGGGGACCAAGCTGTTGCTGCTTCCTCAGCCGTTTTTTCCCGGCCCGGCCCGGATACTCGAGGCGTTCCTCGCGGAAGGCGACTACGTCCTTGAGAACACGCTTTATTCCCTCAGGCTCTTTGCCTCGGGCTTCTTCCTCGGAGTGGCGGCCGGCGTCGGTACGGGCATACTGATCGGCTGGTTCCCCAAAATATATTACTGGGTATATCCAGTGCTCAAAATCACCGGCGTCATTCCCGCGGTGGCGTGGATGCCGTTCGCCTTGACCCTGCTTCCGACGCCGTTCGCGGCGGCCACATTTCTGATCGTCATCTGCGCGTGGTTCCCTATAGCCTCCACCACGGCGCAAGGCATAGCGAGCACGCCCAAGGTATTGTTTGAGGCCGCGAGGACGCTTGGCGCCAAGACCTCGTTCCTGATGTTCCGCGTGGCTATCCCTCACGCGATGCCTCAGATTTTTACAGGCATTTCTATCGCAAACGCCTTTGCGTTCACCACTCTGGTCATGGCCGAGATGATGGGCCAGCCGGGAGGCCTCGGCTACTACATCAACGCATCCAAAGTCTGGTCCGCGTACTACAAGGTCCTCGCCGCAATAGTGGTGATGGCTATCCTGTTTTCGCTCATACTCTGGGTGGTCGGATTGATCCAGAGCAGGGTCTTGCGTTGGCAAAGGGGGTTGGTCAAACAGTGAATACCAAAACGGTTTTGGAGATAAAAAACGTGAACCGTGTCTATACGGACGCAAACGAAAGCACGATTGAGGCGCTCAAGGGAGTCAGTCTGGATGTAGCTGAAGGTGAGTTCCTCGCCATCATAGGTGAGTCCGGATGCGGCAAGACGACGCTTCTGCGCCTGATTGCGGGACTTGATGATCCGGATGCGGGAGAAATCAGGCTTTCAGGAGAGCGCATCACCGGCACAGACCCGGGCAGAGGCTATGTTTTCCAGCAAAACAGCCTGTTCCCCTGGATGACGGTTGAAAAGAACATCGCGTCCGGGCTTATCGCGCGTGGCGTCTATGATCGGGAAAAGCAGGAGGTTCCGGAGTACATCAGGCTCGTAGGGCTGGACGGGTTTGAGCAGTCGTACCCCCACCAGATATCCGGCGGCATGGCTCAGCGCGTAGCGATCGTGCGTGCGCTGATCAACAAGCCCAAGGTGTTGCTGCTTGACGAACCGCTCGGGGCGCTGGACGCCTTTACGCGCGCGGACTTGCAGGACAAGCTGCTCGAACTGTGGCAGAAAGAACGCGCGACTATGATACTCGTGACGCATGATGTGGACGAGGCGATCTATCTCGCCGACCGCATAGTCATCATGACCCCCAGGCCGGGTAAGATCAGCGAGATCATCCCTGTCAACCTCGGCAGACCGCGCGATCGCGGCACGGTGGATTTCCTCGATTTACGGCGGATCATTCTCGGAAAGCTGCATCTCGCAAACGCACGCCCGGAACCGGAGTATGTGCTGTGAAGTAGGCGCATACCTTGTGCCGGTCAGACTCTAAAGGCTATCTGAACACACAATCAGCTTGCTATATATCAAATATTTGCAACAGCGCATTCTTCTCGGATTTTATGTGGAGTCTATACAGAGTTTTAAAATCATCTTTTCGGTTATTCAATATCGCATCGATCCATTCAATATGTTGCACGGCAACCCGGCTATGTTTTATATGCAATGAATCCAGTAGTTGTTGCTTCGAAATAATACATTTAAAAAGGGAGTTTTTACAGACGGATTCAATCATCCGATTCTTGATTTGGGAGAAAAGGAATAAATGTAATTCAAAATCACTTAGAAAAAAATCCCCTCTTGGGACGACAGAAGAACAATCTTCAATATATTGCATGTTATATTCCCTATATTTCGCGAGTTCCGTTATCGTGTCCGCGTTCTCTATCGGCATGATCAGCGCAATGCTGTCCGGTTCCAAAATAGATCTCAGCTTATAAACATCCAGAAGCTCTTTAATGGTACTCTTGGATACAAAAGTGCCCTTTCTTGGAAAAACATCCAGATAGCCATCTTTTTGCATCCAAAGAATTGCCTCCCTAATAGGAGTACGGCTAACATCAAGCTCCTTTGCAATGGATTCTTCCGAGACCATATCCCCTGGTATGAGATCCCCGTTCAGCAGTTTTTTCATTATAGCATCATATGCTATAATGTTGTAAGTCGTGCAGTCTTTTTGCATATTCACTCCTCGCCCTTACTTAGTAGTATGTAATAGTATGAACTTCCTGTCAAGTTTACGCGGAGCCGTTGAGCCATCATGTACAAAACCGGATTTGATGGATTTGATATGAATGCGTTCGAATCGGGAAAGTGCAGGAAAAAGAAATCTGTCCGCATATTAAATGTTTACTGCACTTTACTTTACGCTGTCTGACTTTTCACGCCGCCTGGCGTCCCCTTTTTTCGATAGACAACTTCGCCGTCTATCATGGTCAACTCAACTTCAATGTCCTTCATTTTTTCCGGTGAAATATCGTAAGGGCAATGCTCAAGAATGACAAGATCGGCGAGTTTGCCTACCTCGATGGATCCTTTGATCGATTCGTCGAAAGATGAGTATGCGCCATTGTACGTAAACATCCTTAGCGCCTGTTTTGCATTTACATGGTTGCCTGTATGAAGCGCCTTGCCGGAATTGGTCTTTCTATTAATGGCAACGTGCATATTCAGCAATGGATTCGATGGGGCTATCGGACTGTCGCTGGCGCCGGCCAGCATGATCCCATTTTTGATGAAGCCTCCTGAATCAAACATATGGGCTGCCCTATATTCACCATAATCCCTCATATATCCATCGCCAAATTGGTACAGAAAGATCGGATTGGGAATCGGAATAATGCCGGCCCTTTTGATTCTTTCAAGCAAATCCGTATTTAACATGGCGCAATGCTCGATGCGATGCCGGGCATCTTCCCTCGGATATAAATCCTGCGCTTTTTCGATAGCGTTGACCATCATTGTGACACCCGCGTCGCCTACTGCGTGGCCTGTAGTTTGCCATCCGTTTCTATGCGCCCTGATAATCACATGATCAACTTCCTCCTGAGAGTGACTTAATATGCCATAATTATTCTCATCACATTTATATGGATTCAGGGTTGCGGCCGTCGGGCCTGAACTGCTACCATCCAGCATCAGCTTTATCGGGCCGAGACTGAGTTTATCATTTCCAAAGCCGGTACATACGCCAACAGACAAATAGTCTTCAATAAATTTACGATTATCGGCGAATGAGAAAATCATAAGATATATCCTTGGTTTTATCACCCCCTGCCGGGATGCCTTTTGAAGGACTTTCATTTGAATTGCACCGTACCCACCTGAATCATGAACGCTTGTAATCCCTTCTGATATTAGCGAATCATTTATTGCGGACATTGCCTCAATTAGTTCATACTCTGAGGGGATTGCCGCTTTCATCATCGCCATATGTGCATTCTCAATCATCAACCCGTTGAGCTCTCCGTCTGTTGCACAGGCCAATCCTGGCATGCTTGAACCCGCGTCAATCCAGGCCTTTTGCAGGCTTATGCTGTTATGGACAGAAATATGTGAACAAATACGGGTAAGCATGACAGGATGCTTTGGCGCGACTTTGTCCAATTCCCATCTGTTGGGATGCCGTTTCTCTTTCAATTCGGTATGATTGTATCCCCATCCACGTATCCAATCGCCGATAGGGGTATTCTTTGCTGCCTCACGGACTCTATCCAATATATCCTCAATGGAATTTACATTGGGAACCCTGCAGTCTATGGCCAGTTTGTTCATGCCGGCAACGGCGGTATGCATGTGGGAATCGATGAATCCGGGTATTAATGTGCGCCCCTTCAAATCAAATATTTCTGTAGCGTCACCTACAAATCTGTTTACCCATTCAGTCTTGCCTACAGCGATAATGATATTTTGTTTGACTGCTACGGCTTCTTCAATATCGTCATTTTTATTGACGGTCAATACTTGCCCATTTCTAAAAACTTTCTCCGCTATCATTCTAATTGCCTATTTCCATCCTTGCGTTTTTGACACTGTCGGCAAAGAGCAATGTGTCTGATTTATAAGCAAAATACGTTGCTCCCAAGTCAGAATATCTCTGAAGACTGTTTTTGTTGTTTACATAAATACCAATACGCTTACCATTCTTGATGCCAATGTCAAAGCAGTTTTCGACAAGCTTTACAACCTCGGGATCATCCGATTGGCCAGGCTTGCCTAAGGATTGGCTGAGGTCTCCCGGCCCTATAAACAGGACATCAACCGCGGGTATGCTACATATTTCATCCAGCCTATTAACCATGCCCACATTCTCTATATGTATGGAGATCGTTGTGTTCCTATTTGACTGTCGTATATATTCGTCCCCGCTATCGAAACCATAGCCAGCGGCTCGTTGTGCGAATGAGAGGCCCCGTGATCCTTCAGGATAGTATTTTGCGTTTTTCACAACCGATTTCACCTGCTCGACTGACTCTATATTCGGTATCTGCACCCCTGCTGCGCCGGAATCAAGCGCGTGCAAGATATCGGAAGCGCTATCGGAAGGTGTTCTGACGATGACCGGCAAACCAACGGAATCAGATGCAATGACCATCCTTTCAACATCGCTATCCGAGAAGGCAGCATGTTCCCTGTCGATAATAAAAAAATCAAAATCTGCTCTGCCCAACATCTCTATCACCGTTGGGCAGTTGAATTTTACAAATGTACCGACAACAGTTTCCCCAGCATCTAACTTGTCCTTGAAGTCATTTTTTAACACGATTTTTCCTCCGCCATGATCTCCAGTCTTCTTGGAGTGAACACATCAAGACTTACGCATGGCTCGTCGCTCGTTACGGTCAGGTAGTGCTCAACATTGGATGGTATAACCATCCAACTGCCTTTTTTTACAGGATAGTCCTGTCCCCCGATTGAGAATATTCCCTCTCCTTCGAGAATGATGGCATACTGTTCGTAAACATGACTGTGGGGTTTTACCTCATGTCCTCTTGCTCCATGATTGTATGCCACAGTAGCGTCCCTTCCACTAAAGACTTTTCTTTGTACCCCCTTTCTGATCACATCCCATTCCATATCATCAAAATTATTTATCTGAAACTTATTATATTTATCCATGGTATCCTCCTAGTATAGATCCAGAATCCTTGCCGGATTGATTTTTGTCGCATGGTGTATCTGCTCTTGTGATATATTATAGTGATTCATTAACGCTGTAACGAAAACCTCCATTCCCTTGATCGGCATACAGTTGTTTTTTTGACCTAAATCGCTTGCTATAACTATCCTGTCCAGAGGGATTTCATCAAATATCAACTTCGCTGTTTCCATGGGCGTAGGCGTTTCACCAAAGAGAAAGACGCAAGCGTTGATTTCTATATAGGCGCCTAAATCCGCCCATTCCCTCATCTTTGAAATGTCTGCGCCAATCATATAGAAGGGGTGATTCGCATAGATATTTTTTACGCCCAGCTCATGTGCCTTTTTGATCAGCGCATCGGCTTCTTCAAGGGAACTATGGCCTGTGGCAAGAACAAGATCATCTCTCTGGGACACATAGTCAATTACTTCAATAACTGACCTCTCCAATGCCCCATCTTCATCAAGATAATAAATGGGGTTTTCTTCCACACATTCTCTTGAGGATGCACCCGGAAAAGCATGCCCTTTGTGGGTGTCTATATGCTGTTTCGAAGATACTGTCGGCATATAGACAAACTTTGCACCCATGCTGTACGCGCAGTCAACGGTCTTTATGTTGATACCGCCAACTGAATTGTTCAATGCGATGCCGCCGAACACTTTAACGCGCTTTCCTGCAATATGGTTGTTGCATAGTTCGGCGCTCATCATTGTTGGATAGTAATGATCCTTGACCACGAAAGCGCTGTATTCCAAAGCGTTTGCCGCCTCAGTCATGTCTATTGCATCAAGCTTTCTCACGGCAACTGACGGACCGGCATGGACATGCAGATCAATCATACCTCTCAGCAAGTCCCTTGTTATTATTTCATTAAGCAACGGTTTCTCCATTTCCAGCCGTCAGGGCCCGTAAACCAAGTTTGGTAGGAATGTTGTTATCTGCGGTACATATGCGAGTATTATTGTCGCTATCACCGCCGCCCCGACAAATGGCCATACCCTGAAGTTCAACTTTTTAAGCGACATTTCCCCAACTTTGGTCGTCGTAAATAGCAGCATGCCGACCGGTGGTGTTATCAACGCGACGGTCAGCATGATTATAATGATCATGGCAAAGTGTATTGGGTCATACCCCATCGCTTCACCCAGGGGATAAAGGACGGGAACCAATATGATCATCGCGGCAAAAGCCTCCATGAACATTCCCACGATAAAGAGCATTGCCAGAACCATCGCCATGACAATATGGGGGTTTGTCGTGATCGATGTTATGTATGCTACCAGCTTCGTAGGAGCACTCAGGTACGCAAGGGCCCAGCC
>JAISLZ010000078.1 GCA_031277015.1 Eubacteriales Family XIII. Incertae Sedis bacterium
CGTCCTCCCGCAGGAACATATCGACGCGCGCGAGGCCGCGGCACCCGAGCGCGCGGTACACCCTTTTCGCGGCCTCCTTGACGCGCTCGCCCGTCTCCGCCGGGATGTCCGCGGGCACGGTGACCGTCGCGTTCGATGAGCCCTCTTCGGGGTGCTCCTCCTGATGGATTTTGAAAAAGCCGTGCGAGAGAGTAATCATGTCCACTTCGCTGGTCAGCAGTTCCTCTCCGTTGCCCAGCACCGCGCAGCCGACTTCGTATCCCGTGACGGCCTCCTCGACCAGCACCTTGCCGTCGTAGCGCCGTGCGAGCCTGATGGCTTCCGCCAGTTCCGCGCAGCTGTTCACCTTGCTGACGCCGAATGACGATCCCGAGCGCGCCGGCTTCACAAATACGGGATACTCTAGCCGCGCCATCATCCCTGCGTTCACCTCCGCGTACTCCATATCCGCGCCTCCCGCCGCAGCGCCCGCGACGATGCGAAATTCAGGTACAGATATCCCCGCGTCACGCGCCACCATGTATGTCAGCGATTTGTCCATCGCGAGGACGGAGCTTTCAGCGCCGCAGCCGACATAGGGTATCCCCGACATATCCAGAAGCCCTTGCAGCCGTCCGTCCTCGCCCATCTTGCCGTGGACTACGGGGAACGCTACGTCGATGCGGATATTGCGGCATCCGTTTCCCTCCGCCACGAGGATACCGTGGTCTTTCCTGTCCGGGGAGATGATGGTCGGCGCGCCCTCGCCGCCGTGGAGGTTCAGGTCGGTGCTGTGCCGCACGTCGCCACCGCCGCCTACCTGTGTGCTTTCACCGCCGCCACACCGCACCCCCTCCCAAGCGCAGAGTCTCCACTCTCCCGTTTTATTTATATAGATAGGGTAGGGGACGTATTTACCCACGTCCATGCCGCCTATTATCTGCGCGGCCGATTTCACGGAGACATCGTGTTCCTCCGATAGCCCGCCAAACAGGACGGCTACGTTCAGCTTGCCCATTCTTCCTCCCATCTCTTTCTTGCACTTTCAAATTCCATGAATCTGAGGATGGTGTTTTCCACCGTGTCCTGCAGGGTCCGCCGCGTGTAATACGCCATATGCGGCGTGATGATGACGTTCGGCATAGCGCGGAGCTGCTCGAAGGTTTCGTTTTGGTATACCCCGGGTTCGTTCCCGCGGCGCTGCCCTGACACAGAAAGGTCCGTCCCGGCTCTCTCGCCAATGTCCGTCTCCGCTGTGTCGCTTGAGCCCGTTGCAATTGCCCTGATATGGCGGTCGTTACAGAAGATATCTTCCTCGCCCTCTACGACATCGAGCGCCGCGCCCCTGAGCTTGCCGGATTTCAGCGCGTCTAGGAGAGCCTCCGTTTCGATGAGTCCGCCGCGGCCGGTGTTGACGATGTAGGCGCCGTCCTTAACCACACACATATTTTCATGGCTGAGGATATGTCTCGTCTGCGCGGTCAACGGCAGATGGAATGTGAGGATGTCGCATTGACCTGCCAGCTCGCCAAAGGACGGGCATACCTGTGCGCCATGGCTCGGGGCCGGGGCGCCCGCCCTGTCGTAGGCGAGGATGCGGCAGCCAAAAGGCCGCAGCCTTGATATGACCTCACGCCCGATGCGCCCGGCCCCGACTACGCCTACCGTCGTCTCTCCGATATCCGGGCTTCTCTCCGGGGCCGGGGAGAAGTCCCCTCGCTCCGCACGCCCAAGAATATCTTTGGCGCCCCTCAGCGCCATGAGGATGAGCATCACCGCGTAGTCCGCGACGCCGCTCGGCGAATATGGGATGCTGCGGACGGCGATGCCGAGCCGGCCCGCGGCGGCCATGTCGATGTGGTCTGTCCCGACGCTCCTCGTCGTCACGAGCTTTACGCCGGAGTTTTTTAGCGCCCGCAGCGTAGCTTCACACAGCCTGTCCCTGTGGCTGACGCTGACGCACCTGCTCCCGTTTGCAAAGAGTGCATTCTCCGTGGACACCGGCCCGTCCACGATGTTCAGTCCCACCCCGTAATGCCCGACACGGCGCAGAAACAGTTCCCGTTCCTCTACATCGCACCCAAAGACCGTTATTTTCACATCAAATACCTCCATTGTTTATAAGGTACAGGCATAGGTTTCCCTATGTTTTAATATTGAATTGAAAAATCCCTAAGAAAAGATGAAAGTTCAATTAAGGAAGCGCTGATTTCGCTGATTTATTCATTTTCACCATATGAGCCGCCGATTACAGTAATCAGCAAGTGGACAGGCAGATGGTGATGGGAGGCGAATACGTCAACTTGCCAAAACAATCGGCGGAGGCTATCCTGATAAATATGGAAGCGTTGTAGAAAATGAACTGTCCAAGTAAACGGATATCCGAAAATTTCAAAAAGTCAGGGCATTATTGGATATAGCTGATGAAAATTTCAAGATTACTGAAGCCGCGATAGCATTGGTGGAATCGTATCAAGAGATCGGCGTCAAGGAGATGGACAGCTATCATATTGCGGTAGCAATCGATAATGGATGCGATGTATTTTTGACTACTGACGACCGATTCCTAAAAAAGGTCAAAAAGCTTGGATTGCAAATTTCGGCAGAAAACCCTGCAACATGGATATTGGAGGTAATATAGATGAACGGAAATTTGGCGATAGATTATAACGATACAAACGCATTGTGGCACAAAGGCATTGAGGCGCTTACGAAAGAGCTAGGCCCTGTCGGCATGGTGCACTTCATCAGGCAGTTCGGTTTGGGATACGGGGACTATACGGTTGATCGCGAAGCATTGCTCGCTGGCGTCACAAACGAAAGCCTCAGAAGAGAGTTGGGTGCATAGGGCAAAAGCGAGTGTACAAAATAGGGACGGTGCTATTTTGTCTCCATGAGCGAAGGAGGCCGTCAGGAAATACAAGCCATATTCAGCTTGTCCGGTAGCTGTGAATTATCACCAATATACTGTATAATGAATCCCGGCGTCCGGTGCCCTACGCCCTGTACGCCGGTATCGTATTTTGGAGGTAATGATGCTGTGGCACATAGCGCCCTTATCGCGTTTCTGATGTCGATGCTCCCTGTCGTCGAACTGCGCGGCGGACTGATTTTCGCGTCGGCGAGCGGGGTGCCGTTCTGGGAGGCTTTCATCATATGCTGCGCCGGCAACATACTACCCGTTCCGTTTATCCTTTTCTTCCTGCGCAGGATATTCAGTCTGCTGGAGAAGAACAGGCATACCGCAAAACTCATCTCGTGGCTTGAGGACAAGGCCAAGAAAGCTGAGCGTAGGATCGGCAAGTACGAGCTCCTTGGACTGTTCTTGCTCGTCGCCGTGCCGTTGCCGGGTACAGGAGCGTGGACGGGGTCGCTCGTTGCCGTCATCTTCGACATGCGCGTCAAGCGAGCGTTCCCCGCGATCGCGGCGGGTGTGGTCGCAGCGGGCGTCATTATGTCAGTGGTGTCATACTTCATCATCCCCGGGATGTTTTTCTGAGCACCTGTCCGGACCTACAATGCCTTTAGATACAAGAGAATTTTAACAGGAGAGGATATGAACGAAAAAAAATCAAAAATTAATATATTCAAAGGTTCCACGGATTACGTGGCGTCCTCAGAGCTCGCATGTGCGGTGAACGTTGCAATCGCACTCGAAAAGCCGCTACTCATCAAAGGTGAGCCAGGTACGGGCAAGACGATGCTTGCACGCTCCATCGCGAAGGCGCTCGGCAAGGAGCTCATCATCTGGAACATCAAGTCCACGACGAAGGCACAGGACGGACTTTACGTTTATGACACAGTGCAAAGGCTGTACGACTCACAGTTCGGCGAAGGTGACGTAAAGGATATCGCCAAGTATATCAAGCACGGCAAGCTAGGCGAGGCGTTTACCTCTGAGAGACAGGTCGTGCTACTTATCGATGAGATAGACAAGGCAGACCTCGAGTTTCCGAATGACCTCCTCTGGGAACTCGACCAGATGGAATTTTATATTCCCGAGACTAAGGAGACGGTCAGCGCGGCGCACAGGCCAATAGTTGTCATCACTTCCAACGCGGAGAAAGAGCTTCCCGACGCCTTCCTGCGGCGTTGTGTCTTTCATTATATAGAGTTTCCAGGCGAAGATAAAATGGCCGAGATTGTGCGCGTACACTACCCCGATATTGAGCCCCGCGTCCTGTCGTTCGCCATGGAGAAATTCTACGGGATACGGGCCATGAAAGACATCAGAAAGAGGCCGAGCACGTCGGAGTTACTCGACTGGCTTCGCGCGCTCGTACTGTCAGGGGTTGATCTACACGCGGCAAGGGAGGGTGTCAAGCCTGATGCCGGGATACCATTCCTTGGGGTGCTGTTGAAAAAAAACGAAGACGTGGATGCGCTCACTGAATACCGTGCAAAGGGGTATACGACGGTGAACTGATAAAATGTTTATAAATTTCTTGTATTTCCTGCGAGCTTATGGACTGAAGGTATCCGTGAATGAATGGATGTCGCTTACCTGCGCGCTTGAAAAGGGACTTGCGGATTCGAGCCTGACCGGGTTTTATCATATATGCCGCAATCTGCTCGTGAAAAGAGAGGCGGATTTTGACACGTTTGACGTAGCCTTCGCCGCTTATTTCAATGGTGTCCTAAGTGCGAGCGATTTGCCGGAAGAATTTTGGCAGTGGCTTGATTCTCCTCAATGCGATGTCTGTGATCGCGACTTATTCGCGCGGCTTTCCCTGGAGTTTGACGAGCTGCGTCGCATGTTCGACGAAAGGAAACGAGAGCAGAACTCGAGGCACGACGGCGGCAGTTACTGGATTGGTACAGGTGGGATGTCCGCGTTCGGCAACAGAGGACATAGCGACTCGGGTATCAGGGCCGGGGGCGAGGGCGTCTATGGCCGCGCCGTTCAGATCGCGGGCGAGCGCAGGTTTCGCGACTTCCGGCGTGATAGGGTCATAGACACAAGGCAATTCGAAACGGCTTTCCGCAGGCTCAGACAGTTTTCGTCCCGAGTTGATTCGGAGAGGACTGAGCTCGACATAGATGGTACCGCCCGCGAAACATCGAAGAATGCGGGCCTTCTCACTCTCGTATACGAAAGGCCGCGCAGAAACGCCATTAAACTCCTCGTGCTTTTCGACTCGGATGGTTCAATGTTGCCTTACTCAAAACTGACGAGCCGGCTCTTTAAGGCGGTCAGCCGGTCAAATCACTTTAAAGACACAAAGTTCTACTACTTTCACAACTGCGTCTACGAAAAACTGTATACTGATCCGCACATCCGGCGTGGGCGCTGGGTGGATACGGAGCGCGTGATGAAGGATATTGGCCCCGATTACCGCGTCATCTATGTCGGCGACGCGGCGATGGCGCCTGGTGAGCTCGAACGCAAGGGCGGCAATACAATCATCGGCCTACCGAACGACGAGCCCGGCCGCATATGGCTCGAGCGCCTAAAACGTAGATTCCCGCGCAGCATATGGCTGAACCCGATAGTGGAGGATGACTGGGCGCACGCTTTCGGACAATACACGATACGGGAGATTGCCAGTATCTTCCCTATGTACGGCCTGACTTTAGACGGCCTGGGCCGCGGTGTCCGTAGGCTTCTCGCGACACGGTGAGGGCACGATAGTGCAACAGGGTCAATGAGTCGAGGTGGCTATTGAAAGAGGGAAGATTGACAATGGAAGCCAAAGCACAAATAACAAAGCAGGCAGCGAAAGATTATCCCAATGTTGTGTAAGAAAGAGAAAAGAGAAAAGCAAGGTACTGGATCATTTAAATTATCATAATAATTTGACATAAAAGCGCCACAGAGGTATAATATCCCTTGTCGCCGTGATGTGCCTTTTGATCGACGAATTCATGAGCTCGCTTGCCGGAGTGGCGGAATTGGCAGACGCACCGGACTTAAAATCCGGCGAACCGCGAGGCTCGTACCGGTTCGACCCCGGTCTCCGGCACCATGGCCATGACGCAGGATTTTTGGCAGTTGGCAAGGCACGCGAGCGAGGCGAAGCCGCCGCGTGCTCAGGTACGAAAAGCAAGCCGATGTGAAGCGGCAACAGAGCCAAACGGCAAAAAGACAAGTCGGAGCGACGCAGGGTAGAGCAGTTGGTAGCTCGTCGGGCTCATAACCCGGAGGTCACAGGTTCAAGTCCTGTCCCTGCAACCATCGAAAAACCGTTGGAATATCAATAATTCTGACGGTTTTTTGTTGGCTGAGAATTTCCATAATGTAGTGAAAAATATCGCTAAATATCGCTACTTTTCGATATGATGGCGGTCAAATGGCGATCAAAAAATAGATTGTTTTTCTATCAACTTGTTCAAGCCAATATTCAAACTACTGCTAAGCGCTTCTTTGCAATTCGTGATTTTATTGGCGTACCATTAGGTATCTACACGAACCTTGAAACAATCTTCTATGTTGGAGGTTTCGCGGTCACGGTAGAGTCCAAGAAAGAGTAGCCATTGCGGTTACTCCTTCTTTGTTATCGCCCTGCCAAAATAAATTGAGATAGATCGAACATATAGTCAATCTTATTTAAGAACAAAAGTATTAGCAGTACACAAAGGATGAATAGCGACTATGTTAAAACAAATTATTTGTTGCGTTTTTTATGGGGTTCGTCTGTTGCCGCCATGTTGTCAAGAGCATATCTGCAAGCCTGAATAACGAATCTTGAAAAAGTGACATCATTGTCCTTAATTACGTTATCAATTCTCTATAACAAGGGGATCGGGGATTCAATTTGCATGCGTGCGCTTTCATTCACGCTAAGGCCTACATACCAAATCGCAAATAATATACTCGCCAGCGGACAGGACCGTATAGCTGATAACGAAGAAAGCCATGATGAAAATGCATTCACTGATGAGTTCGGCTTCACGCGTGGCGCAGGGTATTACGGAGGGAAAGATGATTAGCCAAGCAACGATAAATAAACTGAGAGAAATGCATATGTCGCATGTGGCAGAAGTATTCAGGCAGCAATCCCAAGGTCTCTCAATGAATGGGGTCTCTTTTGACGACCGCTTCGGCATAATTGTAGACATTGAGTATTCAGCGAGAAAAGACAATCGACTTAAACGTCTTGTAAGGAAGGCCCGCTTTGATCCGGCCATTGCTAGAGCCAGCGACTCATTCACTAAGACTATAGCCGCGTATGCAAAAGTTCGGTTGCTGATTCTTGATAAATGGTTACTCATAAAAATAACGGGGAATGAAGTATGGAATCTTCTTGAAACTATTCACAAACGACATCAAAAATCCTCGACGATATTCTGTTTCCAGTTCGCGCCCACAGGATGGTCCGGTCAGATATCCGAGTCCACATTGGCCGACGCTATCTTATATAGAATCGCTCACAGCTCATATACATTGGAATTGAAATTCTCAAAAAAGAAGAAGATAAATCCATGAGGGAGGTCTATGGATTGAATCCTGACAAATAGGCGCCTTAGGCGCAGGTGGCTCTCACGCCAGAACGGTGGCTCAACTGTTCCGGTGTGCTGGCGCATTGCTTATCGGACAGGCGGCTTCGAGGCATCGGAATATCCAGGTAGTTATATATATGCGCTAGGAGGTAATGAAGAAGCTGCTCGCCTATCAGGCGTAGATTCTTTCTGGCAATATATTGCGACGGGTCTTGTCATTGTGTTGGCAGCATATGTTGAAGTTGCGCAACATAAAATAACGGAAGCATCATTATCCAAAATAAGGCATACATAATTTTCTTCCTTATAACAAGGCCACCGCACTCTATGAAACGGTGGCCTTTGTCTTTGACTTATTAACAATGAAGGAGCCCTACATATCCTTCATCTCAGTTACACAGTGTTCGCACACGTTTCTGCCGTGGACCTGCTTGATGCCGTCCGCGCTTCCACAGAAAATGCAGGCAGGCTCATACTTCTTGAGCACTATCATATCTTCATCAACAAAGATTTCGAGAGGGTCTTCCTTGTTAATGCTGAAAGTCCTTCTTAGTTCCATCGGCAAAACTATACGTCCAAGTTCGTCAACTTTTCTCACGATACCTATTGCTTTCATTTCTTGTCTCCTTTAATGAGTATAACAACAATTAGTTGTATCATACCACTTATTTACAAGACTGTCAACCCTGAAATTCAAAATCCTGCAAGTTTTTCTCTCAATTTGTAACATGCTAGCCCCTTTGTATTCAAGGGCGCGTTGGTAACCAAGCTTGTTCTGACGTAGAGGGGCTTCACAATCCGGCTACGTTTCAATACTTGCTGTGATTGGAAGAAGATGGCTGTGCCCGCAAAAAGTTTGTCAGAGGGGATTTGGATGTAGTATAATAGGTGTAAGGATGCGGGGTGCGGATGAGTGCTACAATCCTGTGCGGCATGGCAGTAGATTAGGGAAGGAAAAACCGAAGCGGTGGTACATATAAGGCAAAGCAAGCTGGAAATATCTAACAGGGGGGGGGCATGGTAGGTTAAGCCCGACCGTCGCGGCCAATTTTCCCATTCATATTTATGTAAATACTGACGCGGAGCGGACTGACTGCTCCGCGTTTTT
>JAISLZ010000087.1 GCA_031277015.1 Eubacteriales Family XIII. Incertae Sedis bacterium
TCGATTTCGACGTCGAAGGCATCGATTACGCCGAACTCGCGGACATCATCAACAGTTACAAGAAAGCCAAAAAATACCATAGACTGCGCGACGGCTCCTTGATGTCCATTACGGATGATTCGATATCCGAGCTTGCGGAGATAGTGAACGGGCTCGACGTCGTAGGCAAGGACATAGAGAAAGGCGCCGTGCGGCTCGACGCAAACAAGTCCCTCTACATCGACGCGATGATGAAGAAAAGTGGTGAGTTGCGCTACAAACGCGATGCACATTTCCGCAGCATCATACGCAGCATGCGCGATGTAGCTGATGCGGATTTTGTCGTGCCAGGTTGCCTTGACGATGTCCTCAGAAATTACCAGAGGACAGGATATGAATGGCTCCGTACACTGGATGCCCTTTCCTTTGGTGGAATACTCGCGGACGACATGGGTCTCGGCAAGACGCTACAGGTACTCGCGCTGTTTCAGGCGATTAAGGATGAAGATGATGAAATAAAAAAAGAGCAGTCGTCACGCCTGCCCTCCATCGTGATATGCCCTGCGTCGTTGGTGCTGAACTGGGAAAGCGAAGCGAAGAAGTTCACTCCCCGTCTGGCGACGGCCGCGGTCGTAGGTTTGGCATCGGAGCGCCGCAGCCAGATACAAAGAGCGCTGAAGCGTGACGTGGTGTTCACCTCTTACGATCTTCTGAAGCGCGACATCGAGAGTTACGAGGGAGCGGCATTTCGCTTTGTCGTTATCGATGAGGCGCAATATATCAAAAACCAGAACACCCGGAACGCCAAAGCTGTGAAGCAGCTCATAGGTAATACTCGCATAGCGCTGACCGGCACTCCCATAGAGAACAGCCTCGCCGAGCTCTGGTCCATCTTCGATTTCCTCATGCCCGGCTATCTCTACACATACAACCATTTCAAGTCAAAATACGAAACGAGGATCACGAAAAAAAATGATACCGTAGCGTCCGAGCGCCTGCGTGAGCTTGTCCGGCCCTTCATCCTTCGCAGACTCAAGAGCAGCGTACTGAAGGAACTGCCCGAAAAGATCGAGTCGGTCTCGTACTCCACGATGTCAGGCGAACAGCGCAAGCTCTACATCGCGGCAATGGCTCAGGCGAAGAAGGAGCTCGCAACGAAGCTCGAAGAATCGGGCGTAGCGCAGAGCCGCATCATGATCCTGGCCGCGCTGACGAGGCTCCGCCAGATATGCTGCGACCCGTCTCTCGTGTATGACGGATATGACGGCGGCAGCGCAAAGCTCGACGCGTGCATGGAGCTTCTTTACAGCTGCATCGAAGGTGGGCACAGGATATTGCTGTTTTCCCAGTTCACATCCATGCTTGCCATCATAGAAAGGCGCATCAGGGAGGACGGTATTTCCTACTGCATGTTGACGGGATCGACCCCTAAGACGGAACGCCTGCGACTAGTGAACAGCTTCAATGACGGTGATACGCCCATCTTTCTCATCTCCCTGAAAGCGGGTGGCACGGGCCTCAACCTGACCGGGGCCGACATAGTGATCCACTATGACCCGTGGTGGAATGTGAGCGTTCAAAATCAGGCGACGGACAGGGCACACCGCATCGGCCAGACGAACGCGGTTCAGGTCTTCAAGCTAATATCCAAAGACAGTGTAGAGGAGCGTATACTCGAGATGCAGGAAAAGAAAGCCGCCCTGGCCGACTCTGTGATCTACGAAGGCGGCGGCGAGCTTGCCGCACTCACCGAGGAGGAGTTGCTGTCCCTTTTTGTGGAATAGCGGTATCAGCGCATCCCGTCCCACTTCCCGCGCCGATCCAAAACTTATAGCCGATGTAAAACCAATGTAACCAGTCCGGCTCCGCGATGGTATACAATGATGTCAACGCCAAAGGAGGCAAGGACATGACAGTATTCAAAGGATCGGGCGTCGCCGTCGTGACGCCATTCAAAGACGGCAAGGTCGATTTCGACAGTTACGGCCCGCTTATAGACTGGCTCGTGGAAGAAGGCTCGGACGCGATCATCAGCTGCGGTACGACGGGTGAGGTCTCGACACTTACTCAGGCCGAACAGATGGAGACGATACGTTTTGCGGTAGAGCGTGTCGCTGGGCGCGTACCTCTCGTGGCGGGAGCGGGCAACAACGAAACGGCTGTGGCCGTGAATAACAGCGAGCTCGCCCGGAAAGCGGGTGCGGATGCGTTGCTCGTCGTCACCCCCTATTACAACAAAGCTTCGCGCCGTGGGCTAATAGAGCATTTCACAGCTGTCGCCGGCGCGACGGACCTGCCGGTCATTCTGTACTCGGTCGCTTCGCGCACAGGGGTGAACATATCACCCGACATCTGTGCTGAGTTGGCGGAGATACCGAACATAGTGGGGATCAAGGAGGCTAGCGGCAGTATCTCGCAGGTAGCCGAGATCGCGCGGCTCACACGCGGCAAAGGCTTCGACCTATGGTCTGGCAATGACGACATGGTCGTGCCGCTCATGTCGCTCGGCGGAGTCGGTGTCATCTCGACCGTAGCCAATATCCTGCCTAAGGAGACCCACGATATGTGCGCCGCTTGGCTTGCAGGCGACCCCGTGAAAGCTCGGGACCTGCAACTGTGGATGAAGCCGCTCATCGACGCCGTGTTCATGGAGGTCAACCCGATCCCTATCAAAGCCGCGCTGCATCTCATGGGCAGGATTGCCTACGAATACAGGCTACCGCTGTGCCCGATGGAGGACGGCAACTTAGAGAAGCTCAAAGCGCTGATGCAAGCCTACAGACTGATATGAAATTTGATATAATAATATAGAAAGCAACCGTTGTTTCTGCACGTTTGTTCCCGCATGGAGGGAAAGCCAATATGAAGTTACAGAAGAAGCCCGCCATATACAGATTGCTGATCTTGCTTGCGCTCATCTCGGCGCTGCTCATCTCGCCGCACTATACGCCGGGGGGATCGGAGGCGTATGCGGCGCCGAAATTCATGGCTACGGCTCAGAAGCCGAGCCTCAAGACGATCTACATCAAAAAGGGCGCGTCCATCACGATCAAGGGACGTTACCTGGCGAAGGGCGACAAGGTTGTCAGATACAAATCGTCAAAGAAGTCCGTCGCCACGATAAGCGTCAAGGGCAAGCTCAAAGCGAGGAAGCCGGGTAAGACCACGGTTACGCTCACCACGAAGAAGGGCAAGAAGGACACGATCAAGGTCGTCGTCACGAAGAAATCCTATCCAGCCAAGTCGGTGAAGATGACGAGGTCGAAGTCTATCAATATAGGCCAGACCGTACGCCTGTCCGTGAGTACGAAGCCGGCCAAGACGACATCCACCATATCATGGAGGTCGTCCAGCAGAAAGATAGCGACCGTAGATGCGGCGGGGTACATCACGGGCAAAAAAATCGGCAAAGTCACCATACGCGTGAGAACTTCCACGGGGAAGAAAGCGTACTGCACGCTTACGGTCAAAGACCCTGTGAAGATATCGCACAAGAGCGCGAGCGTGCGTGTGGATAGGCCGGGGCTTTTAAAGCTTACGGCGAGCGCGCCGAGCAAGACCATAGTCTGGTTAAGCTCCAACACCTCGGTAGCCACGGTCAAGAACGGTGTCGTATATCCGAAAAAAGTCGGAGCCGTAGATATCATTGCCAAGACGAAGGCGAGCGGGACGACGGCCAAATGCAGGGTGACAATCGTACCGCACATTGAGTCAAATAGCATCAGTGTGTCGCCATCAGAAGGTACCGTTTACGCCACTAAGCAAAAGACGCTAAGTGCGTCCCTAGTCTCGGCCGTCTCCGGGAAAAAGTCCAATGACGATATCACATGGTCCAGCTCCGATACCAGGATAGCCAAAGTCAGTTCCAAAGGCGTCGTCACCGGCGTCGGCTACGGTACCGCTAAGATCACGGCCAAGGCGGAGAGTGGCCACACGGATGCAGTAGAGATAAAAGTACGTACGGTCAAGGCCGGTAGCGGCGCCGTCGTCATCACTCCAGGTATGAAGTACAAGGCCGGGTTCATCTTTTACGGAGCGGGGACCTCAAACGACGTCAAATATACATCCAGTGACAGCGGTGTCGCCAGGGTGACATCATACGGCAACGTATACGCGAACCTGCGCAACAAGAGCACGGGCAAGGCGAAGGAAGGTACGGTCACCATTACGGTCAAGACGAAGGCGGGCGACAAAGCCACGATTAAGGTCACGGTAAAGGACGAACCCACGATTGTGGATGTTTCCAAATGGCAAGGTAGCATCGATTGGGCCACAGCCTCGAAATCAATAGACCTCGCCATCCTCAGGGTTTCTCATGGCGCGAGCACGTCGCTGGAGCCGAGATACAGGTCATACGCCGACAGCTGCAAGAAGTACGGTGTACCCTTCGGCGTATACTCCTATGCCACGTACAAGTCCAAGAAGGCCGCGGAGAAGGAGGCGAGCATATTCTACAAGCAGGCTGTTTCGGGAGGGCGCAAGCCTCTGTTCTTCGTCGTCGACACGGAGGAGTCATATATCAAGAGGGCTTATACGGAAGCGTATATAGCCAAGCTTAGAAACCTTGCAAAGAAGGACGGCAACAGCCGGCTCAAGATAGGCGTCTACATAGGGCACCATCTGTACACCAAACTGAACCTCAACCTCAAGACCGACAAGAAAGATCCCAAGACGCCTGACTTCGTCTGGATACCTAGGTACAACGCGAATATAGGCGCGCTTTCCTCGTCAATGGATGAGCCTAGCTACGTCTGTGATATGTGGCAGTATTCCAGTTCGGGCGGTGTGCCAGGCATCAGCGGCAAGGTTGATATGAACACGCTGACCGATTCCGCGGGTAAGAAACTCACGAAGAAGTCAGACTTCGATTTCAAATGGCTCGTAGCAAAGTCTGAGGCCAAATGACGGCCTAGGCGCCGCGTTCGGATCATATCGCGACCGCGCACAAACGGCGGCATACACACAACCCGTATCAGAACGGCATGAGGTATATGCGCTATACCTGACGGGCTATGCGAAGCGATGCATATGGAAAAAATTCCTTCTTGCCCAGTGCCTTGAGTGTATGGTAAAATATTTACCGCTGTCGCGTACGGTCCACTGGCGGCTCACGGTGAGATGCCAAGAACGCTCAGGGAACATATTTCCCCCACGCGGCGGGACATATAAGAGGAAAGTTATATGAACGTATTGGAAGCCGTAACACAGAGTTATTTGAGGGATGATGTCCCGGATATAAGGGTCGGGGACACGGTCAAGGTACACATCAAGATCGTCGAGGGTTCACGCGAGCGCGTTCAGGTGTTCGAGGGTTACGTCCTCAAGAAGCAAGGCGGTGGTATCGGCGAGACCTTCACCGTTCGGCGCATCGCGTCGGGTATCGGTGTTGAGAAGACATTTCCCGTCCACTCTCCGAGGATCGACAGGATCGAAGTCGTCAAACACGGTTTCGTACGGCGGGCCAAGCTCCATTACATGCGCAAACGCACAGGCAAATCCGCGAAGATGCGCGCAGAGAAAGAATAGATTCCCCTGATAGATCATATCAACTGGTATCCGGGCCATATGAAGAAGACGCGGGAGCTCATCGTAGCGAGCCTGCGTCTCGTTGGTGCGGTGGTCGAAGTGTGCGATGCACGCATCCCCGTCTCGAGTCGCAACCCGGTACTGGATGAGTTGACGCGCGGCAAGCCGCGCGTTCTCGTGCTAAACAAATCGGACCTCGCGGACGAGGCTACCACGCAGGCTTGGCTTGGCTCATACGGCGGTCGGGTTCGTGCCCGTGCGAATGATTCCGGCTCCGGCATCCTTTTCGCCATAGCGATGAACAGCCTGACGGGTGGAGGATTGAAAAAACTTCTCGCCGCGCTTGTCCGTATTGCCAATACACAGGGAAGCGATGTGGTGGGGAATGGTGAAACGCGCAGGACCAAACCTCTGCGTGTGATGGTCGTCGGCGTACCCAACTCCGGTAAATCCTCCCTCATAAACAGGCTGGCCGGGCGCAGGGCGGCTCAAACCGGAGACAAGCCCGGCGTCACGAAGGGCAAACAGTGGCTGACGATCGAGAACGGCATGCAGCTTCTCGATACGCCCGGCATACTCTGGCCTAAATTTGATGATCCGAACGTCGGCTTGAACCTCGCGTTCTGCGGCTCGATCAAAGACGAGATCATGGATGCGCCGGAACTTGCCCTCGAGCTCATACGCGTTCTCGAAGATCGCTATCCAGGCATGCTCGCGGCGCGTTACGGGCTTGGCGTCAGCAGGGCGCGGGAGATTGAAGGAGAGCCGGACGCCTCCGGCGCCCTTTCTGTGATGGAGGGCATCGCCCGAGGACGCGGCTGTGTGTTGCCGGGGAAACGCGTAGACTACGAACGCGCGGGGCGCGTGATACTGGACGAGTTTCGGGCCGGCAAGCTCGGACGGATCACTCTTGAAGATGTTTCGGGCCGCAATTCTACGTAAAAAATATGTTTTCAGAAGAAATTGTATAAACCGCGTTGAAAGAGGTATAATATATCCATCGTCGAATGTATGACGCAGACAATTGTGTCCTTTAGTTGGCGCGATGGGGTACGATGC
>JAISLZ010000095.1 GCA_031277015.1 Eubacteriales Family XIII. Incertae Sedis bacterium
TAGCCGCAGTGTACTCCAATATGAAGAAGGACGAGCCCAAGGACCATTTCACGGTCGGCATAGACGACGACGTGACGCATACATCGCTTGACTATGATGACAGCATATCGAGCGAGCCGGATGGCACGATCAAGTGCAAGTTCTGGGGGCTCGGCGCGGACGGCACGGTCGGCGCGAACAAGACGGCCATCAAGATCATCGGCGACCATACGGATATGTACGCCCAGGGGTATTTTGCCTACGACTCGAAGAAGTCGGGCGGCGTCACGATATCCCATCTGCGTTTCGGCAAGAAGCCTATCCGCTCCACCTACCTCATCAACAGCGCCGATTACGTGGGCTGCCACAACCAGTCCTACGTCTACCAGTACGACATGCTCAAGGACCTCAAGGACGGCGGCACGTTCATGCTGAACATGATCTGGCCGAAGGGCGAGATAGAGGACAGGCTGCCCGCTTCCGTCAAGAGGGCGCTCGCCGCGAAGCATGCGAAGTTCTACTATATGAACGCCTACAAGATAGCGGAGGACATAGGGCTCGGGGGCAGGATCAACATGGTGTTGCAAGCCGCCTTCTTCAAGCTGACCGGCGTCATCCCTGTGGACGACGCGGTGAAATACCTGAAGGACGGCATCGTCGCCGCCTACGGCAAGAAGGGCCAGAAGGTGCTCGATATGAACTTCGCGGCCGTGGACGCGGGCGTTGCGGGCATCGAAGAATACGCGGTGCCGGACGCATGGGCGTCAGCCGAGGACGGCCCGTCAGACAAGGGGGACGTGCCGCAGTTCATCGAGGAAGTGCTCGAGCCTATGAACCGGCAGGACGGCGACTCCGTGCCCGTCAGCAAGTTCGCGGACGAGTACGCGGACGGCACCTTCCCCGCCGGTACTTCGGCCTACGAGAAGAGGGGCGTCGCCATCCACATCCCGATATGGAAGAAGGAAAATTGCATACAATGCAACCAGTGCTCGTTCGTCTGCCCGCACGCGGCCATCAGGCCCATACTTACGGACGACGAAGAGATGAAGGGCGCGCCGGACAGCTTCGAGACGCTGAAGGCCACGGGCAAGGGGTTCGAGGACCTGCAATACCGCATCCAGATCAGCCCGCTAGACTGCCTGGGCTGCGGCAACTGCGCCGACATCTGCCCGGCCAAGGAAAAGGCCATAGTCATGACGATAGACTGGGACGAGAAGGAGATCGGCAACTGGGAGTTCGCCGCCGATGTGAAGGTCAAGGACGGCCTCATGAACAAGCAGACCGTCAAGGGCAGCCAGTTCGCGAAACCCTACTTCGAGTTCTCCGGGGCGTGTGCGGGCTGCGGCGAGACGCCGTACATCAAGGTCATCACACAGCTATTCGGAGACCGCATGATGATAGCCAACGCCACGGGGTGTTCCTCCATATGGGGGGCGTCCGCGCCGTCCATGCCTTACTGCAAGGACGAGAATGGCAGGGGGCCGTCGTGGGCCAATTCCCTGTTCGAGGACAACGCCGAGTACGGCTACGGCATGGCGATAGGCGTCAGGCAGATACGCGAGAGGATCGTGGAAAAGACGAACTCCCTGATCGCTATAAACCATACCAACGAGAAGGTGCGCAGCGCGGCGCAGGCATGGTTGGGCGCTATGGACGACGGCGGCGCCGCGGGCCGGGCGGCTGCGGACGCTTATGCTGAAGCTCTCGAATGGGGTGCCGCGACGATAGATGAGACCATCGGGTATTTTGAAAGCCTGGGTGAAGAAGGCGCGGAGATGCTCGCGCAGATGAAGTCCGCCAAGGAAGCGGGCGCGGTATACTGCCCCTGCCCCGCGTGCACGCTATGCCTGGAGCTGCTGGAGCTGAAGGACTTCTTCATGAAGAAGTCTATTTGGGCGCTCGGCGGCGACGGATGGGCCTATGACATCGGCTATGGCGGCCTCGACCACGTGCTAGCCACGGGCGAGAATGTGAACATCCTCGTATTCGACACGGAGGTATACTCGAACACGGGCGGCCAGGCGTCCAAGTCAACCCCGGAGGCGGCCATCGCGAAGTTCGCCGCATCGGGCAAGCGCGTGAAGAAAAAGGACCTCGGCATGATGGCCATGTCATATGGCTACGTGTACGTGGCGCAGGTGGGCATGGGCGCGGACAAGAACCAGTTCATGAAGGCTGTCATCGAGGCTGAAGCCTACGACGGCCCCTCGCTCATCATCTGCTACGCCCCGTGCATCAACCACGGCATCAAGCAGGGCATGGTGAAGGCGCAGGAAAACACGAAGGACGCCGTTGCATGCGGCTACTGGCAGCTCTACCGCTACAACCCCGAACTGAAGAAGTCGGGCACGAACCCGTTCATCCTCGACTCAAAGGAGCCGACGGCGAGCTTCAGAGACTACATCATGAACCAGGTGCGCTACAGTTCCCTCGCGAAGGAGTTCCCGGATGTCGCGGACGAGCTGTTCGCCGCGACGGAGGAGGACGCGAAGGAACGTCTCGGCAGCTACAAAAAGCTCGCCGAAAGCTAGGCCGCGTATCCCCTGCAAAGACGAATATGCCGCCCTGTCCGTCAAGACGGGGCGGCTGTTCTTTGCTGAGCAGGATATCCCGCAACGCTGCAAACGATGGGTTTGTGGGGCGGCGTAGCCGGCACTAAGGCGATAAGGATCACAAGCGGCAACAATGTCACGGGATGATTGAATGTCTGATGTGGAGATAGTATAATAAGTCACACGAAGCGGTGAAGAAAACCTCGTGAGGTGGCGCGTTGAATCTATTGTTGGTGTTATATGATGTTGTAGGTAGCGCTATATCCATATCACTCGGCATCGGGCTTCCCGCCATCCTGGCCATAGGTTTCCTGTACCGCCTGCACAAGGCGAAGAAGGACAAAAAACCGCTGAAGGAAGAGGCTAGGAAGTACGTGGGCAGGGCGCTGACGAGGTTCGACCCGATCACTGGCGCGCCTATCAACGTCTTGGACAAGGCGGCCGTCGTCGAATATGTGGAGGACCATTTCGAGGGCAGAAGGAGCGATGAGACGGGCATCTACGGCAAGGACCGGGAGGATTACTGACAATACCGTCCAAACCGCCATGGAGCTTTAAGGAAACGCTGATTAATACTTGGCCCACGTCAGCGCCACTGCGTGTGCATTTTTTTATAAAATAGAATAGAAGTAAGAAATAACAGGAAGATTGGAGACGCCCCGCCATGAGGACATCGGAACTGTTCAAGGATAAAAAAACGCTGTCGTTTGAGGTATTCCCGCCCAAGAGGACGGCGCCGATGGACACGATATACAGGACGCTCGAAGGGCTGAAAGGGCTCGAGCCGGACTTCATCAGCGTCACCTACGGTGCGGGCGGCAGTGAGAACAGTAAGAACACGCTTGAGATCGCGCGGGCGATCAAGTCGGACCACGGCATCGAGAGCGTGGCGCACCTGCCCGGCATAGGGCTGACGAGGGGCGATGTCCTGGAGTTTTTGCGGGCGCTTGAGGAGGCGGGCATCGAGAACATCCTCGCGCTCCGCGGCGATCTGAACCCCGACATCAAACAGGACGGGGATTTTAAGTACGCTAGCGATCTGGTGGAGTTCATCAACGAGAACGGGGATTTCAACGTCATCGGGGCGTGCTACCCGGAGGTCCACGGCGAGGCGGCTAGCGCGGACGAGGATATACGCGCGCTGAAGCGCAAGGTGGACGCGGGGACGGGACATCTCGTGACCCAACTGTTCTTTGACAACAGGCATTTCTACGACTTCATGGACAGGGCGGCGGCGGTCGGCATAGACGTGCCGGTCGAGGCAGGCATCATGCCGGTCACGAACCGCAAGCAGGTGGAGCGAATGGTATCGCTCTGCGGCGTGGACCTGCCCGAAAAGTTTGTGAAGATTATGGAACGCTACGAGCGCGACCCCATAGCGCTCCGCGACGCCGGGATCGCCTACGCTGTTGACCAGATCGTCGACCTCGTCACGCAGGACGTGGACGGCGTGCACCTATACACGATGAACAACCCCTACGTCGCGCACCGCATATGCGAGGCCGTCGGCTCCCTGATGAAGGCGTAGATAAAAACACCCGGAAGTTTCCTGTCGGGTTTTTGTCGCTATTATCTCATGATTTCAAGCGCTTCCGACGATTTCGTGATAAAAATCACACGCCTGATAGACCGGCATTCTTTCCATTCCACTGGCGCCATTCGATTGCTTCGATTGCCGGAGCGATAATGCGCTACTTTACACATTCATTGCGAAAGTATTAACATTGAACGCTTGTTCTGATTCTCTATTGACAGGGAACTTCTGTTCCATTAATATATAAAATAAGAACAGGCGTTTTGACGAGAGGAACAGAGGTTTTATCTCGGCGCCGGTACGGTAAGGAGCGATGAGATGAATACATTTATAATAGCGGGCAAGCGGTACAGGATCAGGTCAAAGACTAGGTTCCTGACGTTCATCACGGCGATGTTGGTCACGGCGGCCATCATAGGGGCGACCGTCTTTGGAGGCGGCGTATCGGGGACGGAGAAGCAGGAGTACAGGGATATCACGGTTAGGCCCGGAGATACGCTATGGTCGATAGCGCGCGAGCACAGGCCCGAGGGCACACCGATCAGACGGTACGTGTCCGAGATAAAGGCCGCCAACGGATTAGGCTCGGAGGTCATATATCCGGGCCAGACCATCAGCGTCTACGGCCCATAGTCATTCCATATATTCATCTATTCCCAAAACATAGATTTTAGGAATAGATGGACGGGAGATATTCAGGCAGGTTGGAAACGTTGTCATCCTTGATGCTGTATATCGGTTGATTTGTCGTCTGAGGATATTGGGTTATCGTTTGTCCCTGCCATTAGGCAACCGCAGGCTCTCCAGGTAACTCTGAAGGATGACTACGGCGGCCTGGCTGTCGATGATCTTCGCGCGTTTTGCCCTGCTCATATCGGCCTCGATGAGCGCCCGTTCCGCTATCTTCGTCGTGAAACGTTCGTCGTGCAGTATGACCTCCACATCCGCCATCGCGTTGCTGCGCATCCTGTTCCTTAGCTTTGTGGCAAAGTCGCGGACCTTGGCCGTCTGCACGCTGTCCGTGCCGTCTAGATTGATGGGTAGCCCGACGACAATCGCCCCCGCGTCCTCCCCTTTCACGGTTTCCATTATTTGCTGTATGTCGGAACGGTAGTTGGTTCTTTTGAGCGTAAAGAGCCCACGGGCGGTTATACCCAATACGTCGCTTATAGCGACACCAATGGTGGCGTCGCCAACGTCCAAGGCCAAGCGCTTCATCATGCTCCCCGCCTAGGCTATTTCCCGAGATAGCTGTGCAGCAGTTCCTCCACGAGGTTGTCGCGTTCGATCTGCCGGATCAGGTTGCGGGCGTTGTTGTGCCCGGTGATATATGACGGATCCCCTGACAGTATATACCCGACTATCTGGTCAATGGCGTTGTAGCCCTTGTCCTCGAGGGCGTCATAGACCGACGCCAAAATCTCCAGCGTGGTCTTCTTTGCGGGCCTATCCTGGCTACCGTACACCTGAGTATTGCGATTCTCCATGTTGCCTCATTTCTGCACTATTTGAACTTCTCCCTAGAATTATAGCAAAATAAACGTATGTTCACAACCATTACCGGTATATTTTTTCCAAAAACGTGATTAGGTGCAGTGGCTAAGCGCCAAGCGGAGTTGTCGCCATGTTTAACAGGCACGATAAGTAGCGAAACCGCCAGTTGAAGAACTGATGGTTTCATCCTCGAACATTAGGGGCGAGCCGCCGTTCAAAAAGCGACCGTTTTCTCACATGGTCTGCCGTTCCCATTCTGTCCATTGACGAGAGGTATATCACTCCTTGATATGGTACACCTTGTAGCCCGCGTTTTCTTGGTATGACATAACACTGTCTCTAATTGCCATAAAGTCAGAATGGGTTTTCATATTCGGGTCAATCTTCATATTGTAGCTGACTATTATTTCAGGTTCGCCTGAACCCAATCCATGCGAACCGTTTGGATGATAATAGTAAATATATGCAGGAGGATTGAAAATAGTATACTCCGACGACCCCTTCGGGGCAAAAAAATGAATATCCCAGAACCCCGGATCGTCCTTGACCTCGGATTTTGATGATGCGAATGGTATGCCAATCAGTTCACTGGCCTTTTGATGGTATAGATATATAAAATCCTCACCTATATGATTATGTGATATCGCACCGACATTGAACATTTTTACATGCGCATGGGAATTATAAGCACTCTCACCTGTGGTTAGACGAAATTTATATGATTCCGGGATTTTATTTGCGAGCGAACCGTCAGCGTATGCTTCATTTATTACAGCGCGCATTGCTGTCGCTGCGTCGCGCGCCTGCGCTATGTACTTCTTATCTTCCGCCTTGTCTATATACCCCGTCAGTGCAGGGATAGCGATGGCTGCGAGGATGGCAAGTATCACGAGGACGACGATGACCTCGACAAGCGTAAAGCCTTTGCGTGCCCTGAGCCGGCATGGTACGGCCCTGGGCGCCATTTTTTGCATAATAACGTTCATTGATTTCCCTCCTTACTGTAACCTTGATAAAGCATATTATTAGGAGAGAACGCAATCAATACGCCTTAATTGCACGCGTAAAATAGAGTGAGGGACAGAAAAGGGAATGCTGTTGTGATATCAACATCGCGATAATATATTTCAGGAAACAGACGACTCGTACTGGGAAGATGGTTAAAACATAAGACATCCAGAAGGGCAATCCGGATGTCTTTGTCATGCCACATCGCATCACTGATTGGAGCGAAGCACTGTATAACCCGCATTCTGGTTGTAGGTCACTTTGTTCATCCTAAGCACACCTGAGCTCTCAAAATACATTCCATTAAGATTATGGCATACATATATTATCGGTTTCCCGCTCCCGCTTCCCTCAGGATAATAAGCGTATCTGAACGCCGGAGCATCAAATACAGAATACGAAGGCGTTGTTGGAGCGTAAAGATACATATTCCAATATGGCCCATTGACGCTAAAATCAAAAGGGATGCCGATAAGCTTGGATGCCTCTCTAAAATATAAATATTCGTCTGCGCTACCTGTTTGAGCTTTTGACATCTCAAAAAGATTAAAATATTTTAAATTTCCTGAATCGGTTGTCATGGCAGTCCCGCTGGTGATGTAGGTGCTACCAGCAACACCGGCAACCTGAAATCTGGAAAACGCATCGTCGGCGTAGGCTTCATCGAGTACTGTTCGTACGGCTACTACGGCGTTACGCGCATCCGAGATGTACTTCTTCTCCTCGGCTTTGTCGATATACCCCGTCAGCGCGGGTATGGCGATGGCGGCGAGTATCGCGAGGATGACGAGGACGACGATGACCTCGACCAGGGTAAATCCCTTGCGGCGGCGTATGACCACCCCGGCGCTTCGCGCCATCCCTCCGGGGGAGGG
>JAISLZ010000044.1 GCA_031277015.1 Eubacteriales Family XIII. Incertae Sedis bacterium
GCGTCGTCGATATACTTGTCCACCTCCATGATGGCGTCGTCTAAGGTGTATCCGTGCACATCGATGGATGATGAAACCGAATTGGCTTTGGTCAGATGTATGTGCGCCGCGCCGCCGGAGCCCGCGCCGTTGTAGCGCTTTGCGCGGGACCCTCCCTGCTGCGCACGACGCGCGGGTCCATGTCTGCCGGAATGATCTCCTTTGACATATCTGACCGCTCGCAGGTCAGCGAGCGGCACGGTCACGCGTATGCGCCCGACGAGTATCTGCAACTCACCTTTTTCGTCCGGAAGCGTAACCACCTCCCCTTCGGTGTCCAAGGAGACGAGGCGGACAGTATCACCTATGCGAAGATCGCCGGCGCTTATGCGGGATTTGTCACCATAGACGGACGAAGTGACACAGGGCGCCTTACCATCGCTCTTTCCAGAACCCTTTGCGCCTATGTTCCTGAACTCCCCGTCGAGCTTGCTTATCGCTTTACGATGCTCATCCAGACGTCTATAGAGATCGCCACGCGATGGGACTTCCTTAGCGTTCGCTACGGCGGACGCGCCGCTTCTGGTAATTTCTATCAGGTCGCCTGCCTCGTCCAGAAGCGCTTTCAACTCCATCTTGATGATATCCGCGTATTCGCCCGCCTCGGCTATCTTTGCCAAGGACTCGGCGCGCGCCTTCTCCATAAGCGCAGCCTTGTCCGTCTCGAACCTGGCAACCTCAAGGTTGAGTGCATCGCTTTTCTTTTCTATTTCTGCGAGCGAGTGCTCCGCGTCCACCCGCGCCTTCTCCGCAGCGCGCCTGTCCGCATCCGCTTGTTCTATCACAGTTTCGAACGCGATGCTTCCGCTATCCATGCTCTCCGCAGCGCGCGCTACAACGGACTCAGGCAGGCCGAGCTTACGGGCTATCTCAAACGCGTTCGAGCGACCGGGCAGCCCGACGCGCAGCCTGAACGTTGGGCTCAATGTCTTTACATCAAATTCCATGGAAGCGTTCTCCACGCCGTCCGCTGCCAGGGCGTACTTCTTGAGCTCCGTGTAGTGTGTCGTAGCCATGACGAGGCAACCTCGCCGTACGAGGGTCTCGAGTATGGAGATCGCGAGCGCCGCGCCTTCGGTCGGATCGGTACCCGCTCCGAGTTCATCGAGGAACACGATGCTACCCTTTCCCGCTTTTCTGACTATCTCCACTATGTTCTTCATATGCGACGAGAAGGTGGAAAGGCTCTGTTCTATGCTCTGCTCATCGCCTATATCCGCAAACACATCCTTCACCGCTGGTATGACGGCGCGCGACGCCGGCAGGTGCAGACCGGCCCCCGCCATAAATACGAAAAGGCCGACTGTCTTCAATGTCACGGTCTTACCGCCCGTGTTCGGACCCGTTATGATCAATGCGCTATAATCCTTGCCGAGCGTCAGGCTGACGGGCACTACGGAGCCCTGATATATGAGCGGGTGTCTGGCGTTCACAACTTCGAGGATCAAATCCTCGCATATCACGGGTTCATTCGCTTTCATCTCACAGGCGAGCAGGCCCTTCGCGAATATGAAATCCAGCCGCGTGAGCATATCCTGATTCATGCGCAATTCATCGGATATATCGGAGATTAGGCTCGAAAGCTCCACGAGGACGCGATCTATCTCCCTCTTTTCCTCTATATCAAGTTCGCGTAACGCGTTGTTAGCGTTCACGACGGCCTGTGGCTCTATGAAAACAGTGGCTCCTCCCTTGCTCCTGTCGTGGATGATGCCGGGCAGTTGCTTTGCGCTCTCGGATTTGACCGGCACGACCCAGCGGCCGTCGCGCCGCGTTATGACATGATCCTGCAAGATATCTCTGTACGAGGCGGACGTGATGAGCCTGTTCAGCTGAGTTCGGATGTTTTCGTTCTGCACTCCGATCTGCCTGCGTATATGGCGCAATTCCGGGCTCGCTCCGTCAGCCATCTCGTTTTCGGAGAGGATGGAGGACCGTATTCTATCTTCGGTGTCTTTGTGTAAAGTCATGGCTGAAGCTATTTCAAAGAGGATGGGTGTGGCGACGCCACCGCCTGCGCCATCATCACCCGCACTTTCCTTCAGAAACGACATCGCCCCGCGGACAGCCGCCATCTGTACCGTCACTGCAAGCAATTGCGCCATGGACAGGCTCCCCCCCTTTTCGGCATAGTCTACAGTTCCGGAAATGTTACCAAACTCATCGATGCCGGGTGTCCCCTTGCGCATGATAAAAGAAACGGCCTCCGCCGTCTCCGCAAGCCTTCTCCTGATTTCATCCGGATGTACTGCAGGAAGCAGATCTTCTGCTTCAGCCGCACCGAGAGCCGACGAGGCATGCTCAGCCAGAAGCCTCAGTATCTTGTCGTACTCGAGCACGGAATATTGCCTGCCCATGGCCATATTATCCCGTACATGCAGATCGCCGGACATGATCCAGCCTATTCGGACATGATGGAGTTCAGCCTCTCGATCTCGCCTTTCAATCTGATATTCTCCATCTGCATTTCAAAGTAATTCCCCTCAACCTCCTTGTATTTATCCCTCAAGGCCGCTATATCATCAGGGGGAGCCGCTACTCCCTCGCCTATTCTCTTAAGCTTCTCCGTCAACGCGATGACATGCCCTCCCAGCTCCTCTATATGCGCGTCCTTCTCCGCGGTGGCCTGAGCGACACGACGCTCCAGTTCTTTGGTAAACTTTTCTATATGCGCATCCACCTCCGCGGTGGACTGAACGGCGAGACGATCCAATTCCTTGGAAAGCTCCTCTATCCGTGCGTCCTTCTCTGCCGTAATGGATGCGATGCGTTGGTTTCTTTCCCTCGTGAGTTCGTCCACTCGCGCGTCCTTCTCCGCCTTGGCTTGCACGACGCGCTTATTCAACTCCTTTGTGAGTTCTTCTATACGCGAGTCTTTTGCCTTCGCGAGTTCCTCTACGCGAGCGTCACTCTCCGCCTTGGCCTGCGCGACACGCCGGCCAAGCTCGTCCGTAAGTTCTTTAATGCGTGCGTCCTTTTCGGATATGATCTCGTCTACCCTGCGGTCATGTCTTTCCTTAATATCGGCTATCGCCCTATCCTTCTCATCGGAGAGCTGCGCTATACGGCTGTCCTTCTCCGCGGTAGCTTTAAGGAGCCTTTCGTTCTCTATCGCCTTCTCGTTGAGCTTCTCCTGAACTCCTGCCATCTGCTCAACAAGCGCCTGAGAATCCTCCTTGTGCTGCAGGAAATTGCGTTTGGCTTCTTCCCACAGATCTATGTAGTGCGCGATGTCCTTTGTGAGTTGCCCCTTCTCGACCTCCTTTGTCGCTATATCTTCCTTGGCCGAGAAAAGGTCATCCGCGATGTTGACCGCGGAGAGTACGGCGAGAGATGAAGGTGATACGCTTCCCGCCTTCTCCGACATATCCGTCATGACGCTGTCGACGTAATCGGCTACCTTGACTATGTAGTCGCGCGGCTTCGGGCCCGAAACCGTGTATTCGCGCCTGAATATCACTACATTGACTTTATTTGAGCCGGACATATACACCTCCTGAATCCCCTAGTATCTATCTAAGGAAACGTTGATTAAGGATATTCTATCATACAGGCATATATATGGTATAAAATTTGTGTTACACTTCGCGAAGCACAGCGCCCGTATTTTTGGCCACCTCACTCAGTATACGCGAATGAATCTCCCCAACCTCATCATCGGTGAGCGTGCGGTCGTCCGCGCGGTACACGAGGTTGAAGGCCAGGCTCTTTTTGCCGTCGGCGATCTGCTTGCCCCTGTACACATCAAAAAGTTTCACGCTTTCGAGAAGGCCGCTACCGTTCGTACGAGCGATTTCCTCTATATCAAAGACGGTGACGCTTTCATCCGCTAGCAGGGCTATGTCGAGAGTTACCGCCGGATATCTACGCAATGGGACGTATTCCCTAGTCATATCCGAAGCGAACGCGAGGGTTTCAAAGTCCAGTTCCGCCGCAAACACAGGTACGTCAATGTCATACGCTTTTACCACATCAGGATGGACCTCACCGATGTGTCCGATGACGACTCTGCTCCTGTCGCCGCCTGTGACATCTGGAAACTCCTGCTCTCCGCCAGAGATTTCGATGCGAGCGCAACGTCCGGGGTGCCACGAGCCGGTCTCCCGATCGGAAACATACTCAATTTTTTTCATCCCAAATTTGATAAAGGCTGTCTGCACCGCGCCTTTAAGACTGTAGAAGTCGCCGTCACCATAGAATCCTATAGCCAACGAGAGCCTCTCATCCGGTAGCTCTGCCTCGGACTTTTTGAAGGTGTTGCCTATCTCGAATAGGCGCGCGGACTGATTGCCGCGGCTGAAATTGCCTGCTATCACTTCGAGAAGATTTGGTAACAGCATGGTGCGCATGACGCTGTTTTCCTCGCCTAGCGGATTGATAAGCCTGACAAATTCCCTACCTGGGGAACCGTCCGGTAACATGATCTTATCCGCGCCTTTCGGAGAAACGAAGCTGTAAGTCTGTATCTCGCTGTACCCCATACCGGAAAGAACCGTCCTGATGAGGCCGCGGAGTCGCCAACTTAGTGACGCCGTGGCCTCCGCGCTGTCGCGATGAAGCGTCGAGGCGAGTTCGTTATAGCCGTAGACGCGCGCTACCTCCTCGCTGAAATCTATCTCCTCTTTCAGGTCCACGCGCACGTGTGGAGGGGTGACAGTGATCGTCCCGCCATCGTTTGTTATATCCGCTTTCATATCGAGCCTGCGCAGCATCTCCGCCATGTCCTCCGCGGATATGTCCGTACCAAGCACCGCATTAACCCGGGATGGCCTTACGTTTATGGGCTTGGCATCCTTCTTCCCGGGATAGTTATCCACAACGCCGGATACGACCTTTCCCGCACCGATGCCCTCGACTAGCGCGCACACACGATCCGCCGCGCTTCCGGAAAGCTCCGGTGAAACGCCCTTTTCAAAACGCATGGATGCCTCGCTCCTGAGGCCGAGGCGTTTGGAAGTGAGCCTGACACTGTCCGCGCTGAAATTTGCGGCCTCGACGACTATGGTCTCCGTATCACCCACGATCCCGGAATTGAGCCCACCCATGATGCCCGCTATGGCCACGGGCTTCACATTGTCGTTGATGAGCAACATATCTTCCGCAAGCTCTCGCTCCTTGCCGTCAAGCGTTGTGAACCTGTCGCCGTCCCCAGCCGTATCCACTACGATACCTCCGCCTTCGATGTTCCTGATGTCAAAGGCGTGTATGGGATGACCGTACTCCAGCATCACATAGTTCGTAATATCTACGATGTTGTTGATCGGCCTCACCCCCGCGAACATGAGCCTCCTCTGCATCCAGAACGGACTTCCCTCTATTTCTATATCTTTACAGACACGGGCAACGTACCTTGGGCAAAGGTCGGGTTTCCTGATATCTACATCTATATAGTCTCCAGCCTGCCCTCCCGCAGTCCCTGAATCAGAGGATAGCCCTTCCGGATAACGAAGCTGCCTACCGAACACTGCGGCAACTTCGCGGGCCATGCCTATGATGGAGAGGCAGTCAGGCCTGTTCGGTGTGATCTCAAAATCTATGACGGTCTCATCCAGGCCCACGGTCTTCACCGCATCCGATCCTACTTCCATATCGTCCGGCAATATCCAGATGCCGTCGCGTATCTCCGCAGGCACGGCCTTGTCCTCAAATCCAAGTTCCTGGGCCGAACATATCATGCCGTTCGATTCCGTGCCAAAGAGCTTGGTCTTCCTAATCTTGAAGTCTCCGGGAAGGACCGCTCCGGGAAGCGCAACGACCACTAGGATCCCGGGCTGCCTGACGTTGTCCGCGCCGCATACGATCTGCAGGGGCCTTCCCTCCCCATACGCGCCGCCGACATTGACCATACAGACGTTCAGATGATCCGACCCTTCTATGCGCTCCGCGGATATGACACGCCCGATGACGAGGCCGCTGACTCCTTCCGCGTAATTCCTCACCGTCTCGATGTTCGAACCAGACATGATCATGCGCTCCGCGAACTCACCCACTGAGACATCGGTGTCGACATATTCTTTAAGCCAACTAAGTGGTACTAACATAACTTACCTCTCTTTGCTTGTATTTTCCCTCTGTGGCGTTGCTGTTGCTCGCTCGCACACCTGGCCAACTATGAAAAATCCTGCGCGATATATCTTCGTCTTATCTTTATTATATGCCCCGCATCGCGCGGGCTCTACGCGAACTGGCCGATGAACCGGACATCGTTCTCGTAGAACAGGCGTATGTCGTCTATGCCGTGCTTCAGCATCGCGATGCGTTCGACTCCCATGCCGAAGGCAAAGCCCGTGTAGCGCTCGGTGTCGAGCCCGCCGACCTTCAACACGTTCGGATGAACCATGCCGCAACCGAGTATCTCGATCCAACCGCTGCCCTTGCAGACGCGGCAACCACCGCCACCGCACACAAAGCAGGACATATCCATCTCCGCGCTAGGCTCCGTGAACGGAAAGAAGTGAGGGCGAAATTTCGTGACGGCGCCATCCCCGAACATGCGCTTGGCAAACGCGTCGAGCGTGCCTTTGAGATCGGCCATAGTCACGCCCTCGTCCACGAGCAATCCCTCAACCTGGTGGAACATCGGCGAATGCGTCGCGTCGGGTGTGTCTGCACGGAAGCACCTGCCGGGCGAAATCACCTTGATAGGCGGCTCATTGCTTTTGAGCGTGCGCACCTGGACGGGCGAAGTCTGCGTGCGGAGTAGCGTGTCCTTCGTGATATAGAATGTGTCAGTCAGGTCGCGCGAGGGATGGTTCTGCGCCGCGTTCAGAGCGTCGAAGTTGTTGAATACAGTCTCGACTTCGGGCCCTTCTGTAATACTATAGCCCAGACCCATGAAGATACGGGATATCTCGTCTATTGTTTGAGTGATCGGGTGCAACGTCCCGAGAGGGAAGCCCTCGCCCGGTTCCGTGACGTCTATGCGTTCCTTCATGAGCTTGGCAGCCACGAGGGTACGCGAAAGCGCAGCCTTTCCTCCGTTGATAAGCCCGGTGATCTCCCGCTTGACGAGATTGGCCGCCTTCCCGAACTCCTTACGCTCCTCAGCGGTCATACCGCCCATAGATTTAAGGAGGGCCGTGACCTCTCCGTTCTTGCCAAGGTACTTTATCCTGGCCGCCTCAAAATCCTGTTCGGCTCCCGCCTTTGCGAGCAGCACCTTTGCTTCATCTAAAATTTGCCCGGGTGTCTTATTCATATCCTTTTCCCATACCCTCCCGTACCGCGCATTATCTTGCTTTATCCATAACGTGCGCGCGGATTCTAACATTTTCCACCATAATGCACCGCCGGGTATCTTTACCCCCGGCAACAGCTAACCTATTCGCCAAATCCCTTTAAATCAGCAATTTGCCTATACCTCTCGTACGCCACTATGGCCGCGGCCACAGCTACGTTCAGAGACTCCGCCCCCTCTTCCATCGGGATGTGTATGGCGATGTCCACCGCATCCACAAAGCATGACGAGAGACCGCTACCCTCATTGCCCATGACCAGCGCCACGCGACCGCTCAGGTCCGTCCCCCAGCAGGGGGCTATAGCGTTCGCATCTACCGCGGCGATCCTGTAGCCACTCAACCTCAGCTTGTCAAGCGCATCTCCCGGTTCCCCAAGCTCATGCACAGGGATCCGGAAAAGCGCGCCGGCCGCGGCCCTGACCCCCTTAGGCGAGAACGGATCGGCCGTGCCTTTCACGCATACCACACCGCCAATTCCTATGGCGTCGGCCGTACGAATGATCGTGCCCACATTGCCGGGATCCTGAATCCTGTCAAGGACAAGCAGGGCATCACTATTAAGGAAACACGATTTGCTTTCCCCTCGCATCCTCCGTCCTTCCAGCGGGCGATGCGGCTTCTTCGCCACAGCGATCATCCCTTTAGGCGTCACCGTATCCGCTATGCCATCGAATATATCCTCCGAGAGCGACGCTACCTCAACGCCGCGCTGGGACAGCGATCTCAGCAGCTCATGCGTCATATAATCGCAAAGTCCGCCCGCGGACGAACCTCGAAGGAAGACATGCTCTATCTCCATGCCCGCGCGAACGGCATCACTGATAAGAATGGAGCCCTCTATAATGAAGGCGCCATAAGTGTCCCGTCCCTTTTTTTGCAACAGCTTGCGCACACACCTGACAGCGGCGTTCGCACTCGATGTAATATGCTTCAATCTTTCCTAAGAAACTCCGGAACCGTGAAATCATTCCGGCCACCGCTACTCGTTCCGTATATATCGCTTATCGATTCCTGCCCCGGCTCGGCATCCCTGTCCATGAACCCGATCCTTGCCGCCTCCTGCTCGTCATCATCACCGGACGAGTTACCTCCGTAAGCAAGTCTTTCCAATATATCCACCTCAACGTCATCTTCGGACAGCCCGCTGATGGGAGCAGATGCAAAACCCGATCCCGCACCGGAAGCGGCGTTGGCATCAGGCTGCTCTACGGGCGTCTCCGCAACGCGCGGCTCAAAGCCCGTAGCGATGACTGTTATATTGATCTCCTCCGCCATATCCTCATACACCGCCGTGCCGAAGATAAGGATGGCGTCCTTGTCCGCTGCCTGTTCTATGCGCTCGGCCGCATCGTTGACGTCCAGGAGGCTCAGATCGTGCCCTCCCGTTACGTTGAGCAGGATCGCTTTCGCCCCATCTATAGACGTCTCGAGCAAAGGATTCTCGATGGCCTCCTTCACCGCGTCTGCGACCCTATCATCGCCCACACCGTGGCCAACGCCCATATGGGCCATGCCCCTGTTGGCCATGACCGTCTTGACGTCTGCAAAATCGACATTGATAAGCCCCGACTGCGTGATGATGTCGGTGATAGCCTGCACACCCTGGCGCAAGACCTCGTTCGCAAGCTTGAACGACTGCTCTATGGTGGTATTTTTGTCCGTGATCAAGAGGAGTTTGTCGTTGGGCACGACGACTAGCGCGTCGACATACTCACGCAGATAACCGATGCCCAGCTCCGCGTTGTCCCTGCACTTCTTGCCCTCGAAACTGAACGGCTTCGTCACCACTCCTACCGTTAGTATGTCAAGGCTACGTGAAAGCTGCGCAACTATAGGGGCGGCTCCCGTACCGGTGCCGCCACCCATGCCCGCAGTAATGAATACCATATCCGCGCCCTTGATCGCCGCCTCTATCTCCTGCAGATTCTCCTCAGCGGACTTCTGCCCTTTCTCAGGATTGCGTCCTGCGCCAAGTCCCCCTGTGACCTTTTCGCCTATCGGTATCTTGATATCGGCATTGGAACCCTCAAGATCCTGTACGTCGGTGTTTATCGCCGCGAACTCGACCCCATCGAGCCCAGATTCTATCATCCAGTTCACAGCGTTACCGCCACCACCGCCGATCCCTACGACGATGATCTTCGCCGGGACGCTATCCTTTGGTTCGAATTGCAGCATCTTGACACTTCCTCCTTATTGCACATAGTCAATATCGAAAACTCGACATTGATTATACCATAATGATTGCAGTTGTGTAACTTTTTTATTACAAAAAAGAGCGCCCGGATAAGAAACGGCGCTATTACGAAAGCGCAGCCGAGCAGTTTGTGTAGACCTTCTGCACGTCATCCTGCTCCTCAAGCGCATCTATGAGCTTCGCAAGCGAAGCCTTCTCTCCGTCTGTTTTGGGCTCGGAAGCTATGTTCGCGATCTGTTCGATGTCAGCCTCAGCGAGCTCATAACCCGCCGCGCGCAACGCATCCGCAACTACGTGAAAATCTTCCGTCGCCGTGACTATCTCGTAAAACTCATCATCTGCCCTGAAATCCTCAGCGCCAGCATCAAGCGCGGCCTCCATGAGAGTATCCTCATCCACGCCCCCTGCCCTCTCGACAAGGATCAGACCCTTGCGCTCAAACATGTATGACACACAACCCGGTACGCCGAGATTGCCGCCATACTTGTCAAAGATATGCTTGACAGCGGAATTGGTCCTGTTCTTGTTGTCCGTGAGGACATCCACCACGACCGCGACGCCGCCAGGGCCATAACCCTCATATGAAATCTCCTCATACGTCTCGCCCTCGAGCTCGCCCGTACCCTTCTTGATGGCCTGGGTAATCTTGTCTTTAGGGAGATTGATGGACTTGGCGCGCTCGATGGCGTTCTTTAGGGACGCGTTGTAGTCGGGGTCGCCCCCACCCTTCGCGGCCATCATGATGGCCCTCGCGTGCTTCGTAAAGAGCGCGCCTCTCTTTGCATCCTGCGCCGCCTTGCGTCCAGCTATAGTACCGTGCCTACCCATCTCCTGACTGTTCCTCCTCCTGATCATTCAATTCCGGGAATCTGGTATCGCGAACCTCCGGTGTGCCGACCGCTATACGGCGACCTCCTGTCGCGCGTTACCGAAGAACATTCTACCACATGGCCCGGCCCCCGTCCACGCAATCCGTTAGACAGACAGGAGCCGATTAGTTGTGTGGCGGTAAAGGAACTGGAGATCAGGGAGGTGTTTATGCTGGACTACAAGCCGAAGGTATACATGGATGTACTGGAGAAATACAGCATAGAGTTCTCCGGCGGCGACCAGATGATAGCGATATTTTCATTACAAAATACGGCAAAAAAAGAGGGTGTCGCCGTTCATCTTTACCGTTTGTTTTACCGCAACTGCCGCGTTCCTTTCCTATAACCGAAGCCCCCGCAAGGAAGGCTTCCAAGGCAAATGCCCATGGTATAATAACGCTAAACGCAAAAACCGCAGAAAATCAAGTGTAAAAGACGGCGTATGTTTCATTAACGCTAAACAAAAAACACTAACGCTAAAAATGAGGGAACCCCGCCGCTGCTGCATCAGACAACAAAGGGGTTCCCTTGTTGGTGTTTTCGTTGAAATATAAGGAGGTGCTGCTTGAAAAACGCCAAACAGACGCCTGTGATGGGTGCGCCGCCCCATAGCGCGGCATCCGCAAACAACAATAAAGGGGATGCGTCATGCCCGGAGTGAGTGCGGAGCAGGTCGCCGCAGCGCGCTTCGGCTACGACGGATAACAGCGGACGCTTGACGGCGAGATTGCGCGGCTTGCCACCGAGGTTGAGCGGTACAACGCCGACACGACGAAAGCCGAGAGGTTCATCGCCATCGTGAAACGGCACACGGACATCACGGCGTTCTCCGCGACCCTGCTCAACGATTTTGTCGAAAATGCCATCGTCCACGAAGCCGCCACCCATCGGATAATAGGAGTTGATAAAAGCATATAGGCGATATTGGCCCGCGATGATAAAATGGTTTCGGAGGAATGGCATATGAGTAAACCGCTATCGAAAATGACGCTTAAAGAACTTTGGCGGCTGTTCCCAATCGAACTTGTGCCGCACAATCCGACATGGGCGAATTGGTATTCAGAAGAAGAAAAAGCATTGTCAACGTTGCTCTGCGATATTGTTATCCAGATAGACCACATCGGCAGCACCGCCGTTGATGGTTTGCCCGCAAAGCCCATCGTGGATATTCTGTTGCAGATTTCCGATGTCTGTAATCTGTCGTGGCTCAAAGAAACACTTATCGAAAACGGATGGCTGTTGATGGCAGAGGGCTCTGCGTATGGCGAGATAGATTTGAACAAGGGGTATACACCGGAGGGTTTCGCTGAAAGGGTTTATCATTTGCACGTCAGGCGCAAAGGTGATTGGGACGAATTGCGTTTCCGTGATTATCTGATAGCCCATCCAGAAGCTGCGGCAGAATACGCCAACCTGAAACAACGGCTGGTGGGCAAATACAAATATGACCGTGACGCATACACGGAAGCAAAGACCGATTTCATCCGAGCGTGCGTCGCAAAAGCAAGAGAATAGCAATTAAATTCATAAACCTTCATACACAGCCGACTGGCAACAGCCAGTCGGTTTTTTTATACCAAAAATAGAAAGCGAGAAAAGAACTATGCCAGTAGGCTACACGGAGAAAATCACACTTATGCGTGTTGACACACGTGTGCACCCTGCCGGGGGCGTTCTGAACCTATCGGTTCAGAATCAGGGAACGTAATTTTGGATCGACTACCGGGGCTAAGGATTGCCAACATTCTTTGCCGACTGTTTTTTGCTCAATAAAAACGCGACGAAGGCTATCGGTAAAATGTTGACTATGAAGACCACAACGCTCCCCTCCAACTTGTAAATGCCGCCGGACATCATTGAGTTGCCCGTAAAGATAGCATCCATAACATGGGGGTAATCGTCCGCAAGCGAAACAGCGCCCATAACAAT